>NZ_JAUBRO010000053.1:0-45088 GCF_036701945.1 Microcoleus sp. MON1_C1
GGTTTACGCTTCAACCTGATTGCAGGTATCTATAACTATGAACTTAACCTTTCAGAATGACTTTTGCAAGAGGTCTATTGTTGGTTTCCGACATACATGGTTGGTGAAACCCGCCCCTACGATGGGCCGGTAGGGGCGGGTTTTACCAAGAATATTTGAGGCTGATAAACAATCTACAAAAACCCGCCCCCACCCAACCAATAACCCTCAACCAAAATTCAACGGATCGACATCAATAGTTAAACTAACAGAACGCGGCGTGCGATCGCGCAATCCGATCAAATCCGACAAATCCACCGACTCATCCAAAGGCAACTTCAGCAAAATCTGCCACCGATAGCGATTTGCTACCCGCATAATCGCCGCAGGTGCAGGCCCCAACAACTCACACCCCGCTACAGACAATCGCTCAATATACTCCTGACAAACCGACGCCAATTGTACCGCAGTCACCGCCACTTCCGCCGCATCTACACTGCTCAACCGCAACAATACCAGCCGCCCCGAAGGTGGATAATTCAGCGCCGCTCTTTCTGCTAATTCTGTTTCCACAAAATCTGCATATTCGTGCCGCCTAACTGCTTGAATTACCCGGTGTTCGGGAGTGTAAGTTTGAATAATTACCCGCCCCGGATCGTCGCCTCTGCCTGCACGGCCCGCGACTTGAGTTAATGTTTGAAAAGCTCGTTCGCTTGCCCGATAATCCGATAAGTTCAGCAACCCGTCAGCAGACACAACTCCCACCAATGTGACTCCAGCTAAATCCAACCCTTTCGTCAGCATTTGCGTACCCAACAAAATGTCAGCTTCCCCATTGGCAAATTGCGTTAACAATCTGCGGTGATCGCCCTTATTTCTAGTCGTATCGCTGTCAAACCGGATTGCCCGCAATTCTGGAAATAATCTCGTTAATTCCTGTTCGACTCGCTGAGTACCGCTGCCAAAGTTTTTGAAGTAAGGAGAACTGCATTCCGGGCAGTTTTGAGGGTGTCGTTCCGTGTGATTGCAGTAGTGACAGCGCAATATTTCTGCGGTTGCTTCGCCGACGTGGTGATAAGAAAGCGAAACATCGCAGTTCGGGCATTCCATCACATAGCCGCAACTTCGACAAGAGACAAAGGTACTGTGTCCTCTTCTGTGAATAAATAGAATACCTTGCTGTTGTCTTGCTTGCAATTGTTCGAGGGCATTTTGCAGGGAAGCACTGAAAATTGAGCGGTTTCCTTGCCGCAATTCTTGGCGCATATCGACTATTTCCACAGGTGGCATCGGGCGCGAATAAATGCGATCGGGCAATGATAAATAATGGATATTTGGTAACGAGTAATAATCTCTTCGCGTCCCGACAAAAGTCTCTAAAGCTGGCGTTGCGGAACCTAAAATTAAGGGACAATTTTCTAATTCGGCGCGCCATTTGGCAACGGTGCGGGCGTGGTAGCAGGGGGCTGGTTGGTCTTGTTTGAAGCTGCTGTCGTGTTCTTCATCGAGGATAATTAAGCCGAGGTGAGGTAAAGGCGCAAAAATAGCCGATCGCGTGCCGATGACAATTTGCGGTGTTCCAGTCAGCATCTGACGCCATGTATCGTAACGTTCGCCGTCGGATAGGGCGCTGTGGTACACGCAAATTTTCTCGCCAAAACGGGCGCGGAATCGATCGGTAAGTTGCGGTGTGAGGCCGATTTCGGGAACGAGTACGAGGGCAGATTTGCCGCTGGCTAAGATGGGGGCGATCGCCTGCAAATACACTTCGGTTTTCCCGGAACCTGTAACGCCGTGCAGCAGCACTTGACGGAATCCCGAAAAAGAGTTAATAAACGCTAAGGCTTGAGCTTGAAAATGAGTTAAAGTTTTTGGTGCATCGGGCAATTGAGAAATTCCGCGATCGCCCCTGAGAACTTCCCTTTGGTCAATTACAACGCTACCTTTTTGTTCCAAATTTTTGACAACAGAAGAACTCGCGCTGCAAATTCTCAGCAAATCGTTCATCCACATTTCACCGCCACCGCGCCGCAAAACTTCCAATACTTCTTGTTGCCGCTTGGTTAAATCTGTGACAAATGCACTAGCAATTAATGTCACTGCCGGTTTGAGTTGTGGTTTTGGAGGATTGGGCGGTTCTAAATAACTTTCTACCCAACCGCGTTTCAATAAATCTTTCAATCCCCGATAACTTCCCTTAACTTGGCGCTGGAGGTATTGCCAAGTGTAATCGCCGTTTTTTTGAGATTGCAGCAATTGTAAAATTTGACTGGCTGCGGGATTGAGAAATGTATTGGCATTCGGAGAAATTGCGTCCTTAATTAAGCGAATTCGGCGCACGGAACGGCTTAACAAACCGGGCGGCAGCGAGGCTCTAATTACTTGAATTAATGGTGTGCAATAATAGGTGGCAGTGCGATCGAGCAATTCCCAGTAAGTCGGTGGGAAAAATCCCGTACTGACAACATCTTCGACATCTTTAACCCGCGCCGCATCTAAGTCTGGCGGCAGTTGAGAAATGAACCGAATTGCGATCGCGCCTACCTGTTGACTGCCAAAGGGTACACTCAAAATATCCCCTGGTTGCACGGTAAGTTCCGCAGGTAAACGATAGGTAAATAACTTATTTTCCTCCCCAGACGAGTCCCCCGCAACCCTGAAAGGAGAGTCCACCAATACCTCGATCCACTCTGCCCGCACTGTGGGGCGCTGTGGCGGTTCGCTGCTGCCGTAGGATGCCCCGGCCTCTGCCGCTATAGGGGTTGACAAACCAAAAGTGACAGTAGACATAGGGTTGCACATCAAACTAGGAGGAGCCGCGGTCAAAGGGAGTTTTCATTATCCCTCAGTTTAGCTCGATCGATCGATCTTAGCTGCGGGAATTGGCGATCGGAATCTCGATCACGAATTCAGTCCCTTCTCCCATTGCGGATATGCACTCCAACCTCCCGCCGTGTTTGTCCACAACAATTTGATAGCTAATTGACAGTCCCAAGCCCGTTCCGTGACCGACTGGTTTTGTGGTGAAAAACGGATTGAAAATTTTGCCTTTTACAGCTTCATTCATTCCCAAACCATTATCTTTGATGCTAATTCTCGTCCAATTTTCGGAAAAAATAGAAGTAGTAATTACAATCTGGCTGGGGTGGGCTTCTATTTCCCCTATGGAAAGCTTTTGATCTCGCTCCCGCACGGCATCAACAGCATTATTAATGATGTTCATAAATACCTGGTTTAATTGCCCCGCATAACATTCAATTTTCGGCAATTGTCCATAATTCTTAACAATTTTTATAGCCGGATGACCGGGTTTTTCTTTAGTTAAGTTTTGCAAAATTAACAATGTGCTGTCAATTCCTTCGTGAATATTAACTGGTTTCTTTTCTGCTTCATCTACCCGCGCAAAGTTGCGTAAAGTCAGCACAATTTCACGGATGCGCTCGGAGCCCACTTTCATGGACGAAAGAGTTTTCAACAAATCTTCGCGCAGAAAGTTGAGGTCAATTTTGTCAATAAAAGCTTCAATCTCTGCATCTGTTTCGGGATACCGATCCTGGTACATTGCGAGCAATTTTAAAATGTCGCCAGCGTAGTCATTGACATAGGTAATATTGCCGTAGATGAAGTTGACGGGATTGTTGATCTCGTGGGCGATACCAGCTACCAAAATTCCTAAAGCCGACATTTTTTCGGCTTCGATCAATTTGAGCTGCATTGTTTGCTGGTTTTCCAGAGCTTTTTCTAGGGTAGACATTCTTGCTTTTAAAATATTTTCGGAATCTCTAAATTCCTCAGTGACTATTTTTAGCAAAGATTCTTTTTTTTGATTAAGGGCTTCTAATTGGTTGCGTTCGCTTTCCGAAGTTTCGAGTTTTTTCCGCAGGATTCGATTTTCCTTTTCCAGCTCTTTGATTCGGTTTTCCCAGTCTGTTGGTTCCATCGGCTATTATTTTGAACCTAAAAATAGTGTATGAACAGTTTTATTAATAAATTTAATTGCACCCTTTACCTAGTTATAATCTCGGCGACCATCGCCTCGGCAAATTTGTCCGGAAAATTCAACACTTCCTTTAGTTTGCTCGATCTAAAAATCTTATCTAAGATACATTCAAAATGTCAACATATTAATAACAAATCTCGTTAAAACCGATCGCTACTTTTCTTCCCTGTACTCGCATTTGTGGGCTTTTCATCCGATTATTGATAAATAAGCAGGGCGATCGCAAACTTATAAAGGCGGGCCCAGCGCGAAAAATTGCCCGATTCAGACAACCTTTGTACAAAACCCGTGGGCAATGCAAAGCGAAAATATTAAATGTGAGTGCGATCGACTCCGGGGCGACGGGAAAAGTGCGATCGGCTGGGCGCGCGATCGCCCACAAGCAATCTCAAGTAACAAGCTCGTTGCTCTCTCCCAGAACGCAATCACACTATAGCATTGCTGAGAAATCTCACTTTAATGTGTCGATCGTACTCACACACCCGCACCATTTTGTGCTAATAACTACTACTTGTGACAACATCGACACAGCAGTTTATATTTGGAGAGTAATTGATGTCAGGTAGCGAAGTTCGTGCCGATTTTTGGATGAGCGAGTACATTACCCCTTGGGATATTTACGTTCACGGCGTCATCGCGGTGCTCGCTTACAAGAAAACAGCCTATCAAGAAATGTATGTCGTTCAGACCGGTACTTACGGCAAAGGCTTAGTTTTAGACGGTAAGTGGCAATCTTGTACAGGCGACGAGTTTCTGTACCACGAACCCCTGGTGCACCCAGCCATGATTTGTCACGGTTCACCCAAAAAAGTCCTCGTTCTCGGCGGCGGAGAAGGAGCTACAATTAGAGAAGTGCTGCGCTGGAAAACAGTTGAAAAAGTCGTGATGATCGACATTGACGGCGAAGTAGTAGAAGCTTGCCGCGAACACCTGCCAGAAATGCACCAAAATGCCTTTGACGACCCCCGCTGCGAAGTAGTAATCGGCGATGCTTTGGACTATTTAGACAAAACTGACAATGATTGGGATATTGTCATTTCTGACTTGTCCGATCCCATAGAAGAAGGCCCATCTTTCCAGTTGTTTACCAAAGAGTATTTTGAGAAAGTTCGCAGCGTAATGTCACCTAACGGATATTTCGTAGTGCAAGCGGGCCCAGTTTCTCCGGCCGAAATGAAAATGCACGCTCGCATTGTAAATACCCTTAAATCTGTTTTTTCCAATGTTCAATCCTGCACCAGCTTTATTTCTACTTATGGAGCTCCTTGGGGTTTTGCCGTAGCTTCTAATCAAGAAATAAATACGCGACCCGATCCCGAAGCTACTGACAAATTACTCGCCGAGAAAACAACTGGCGGGTTGCGGATGTTCGACGGAATTACACTGTTGGGGTTGATGCAAGTTCCCGGTCACTTACGGCAGGTAATCGCCGCTGAAACCGAAGTTTACACTATGGCAGCACCGCCTAAGTTTTTCGGGAAAGGTTCTGTCAGTCAGTGAAGTTAAATTGAAAGAGAAAACTCGTTTGGAGTAACTGAGATGAGCAATTTAATTCGCATAGTCGCTGCAATTTTTCTTCCCCCTCTGGGCGTATTTTTGACGGTCGGCATCGGTATGGATTTTTGGATCAACCTGGTTCTCACGTTTTTGGGCTTTATTCCCGGTATCATTCACGCTGTTTGGGTGATTGCTAAGCACGATCGAGCTTAACTTGAGGGCAAATCCAGTTTTTGGATAATAAACAGGCAAGAGAAAATAAACTTTCTTTTGCCTGTTTTCACGAATTAATCTGGATTAAATCTGCATTCATCCGCGTTCCTCTGCGGTTAAAAATAAAAAAATCTAATTCTTATGACAATTAGATTGCACCTCAATTTCTTCACAAACTAATTCAGCAATTTTTTTTGCCGCGCCTGATTCTCCTCGAACCGCACGCAAACGATCGCCCATTTGTGCTAATTTATCAGGATGGCTCAAATAGTCGATCGCCAATTGAGCCACAGCATCGGGTTCCAGCTTCCCAATTAACTCCGGCACAATCTCCTCCTGTGCCCAAATATTCGGCCAAGCATAAAGCTTTCCCTTTCCCAATTGCCAGATTAGCCAATTAATCGCAGTCGCAAAAGCTGAACCGACTAACGGCAAATTTGCCAGCAATCCCGGCAAACCATCCCAAGCTTTCATCGCATCCAATTGCTGCGTCGGAATCAAAACAATCATCGGTACGGCTAACGAACCCAATTCGGCAGTATTCGCTCCCACAGTAGTTAAGCACAGGCTGCATTCTGATAGCAAATCGTAGGCGGGCGTCTGCGTCCAAAGTTCTACTTGCAAGTTATTTGCTGTCTGCAAAAACGGCCGTTCTGTTAAATGAAGTTCGGCGCTAGCGTTCTCAAATAAATGCAGGCAAGGATTTTGTTCAGGGTCGGCAAAACCTGCTAGAGTTTGCACATCTATGGTAGGAGCAACGGGAATTACAAAGCGAGTTTCAGGGCGGATGCGGTGGATGGATTGGGCGATCGACAAACATAACGGTACACCTAAAGCTAATTTAGCCGCTTTAGAACCGGGCAACAATCCAATTAATTCTATTGTCCGTAGGGGCGGTGCCCCCGTGCTCGCCCTGCCCGATTTCCCGTTCGCTACTTCGGAAATCAAATCTCCGACAACTGTAAATTTCTTAGCATATTTTTCGGGAATTTTAGCAAAAACTTCGGGTTTCATCGCCGCAAATTTATCAATCCAGCGATACCACCGCGCGTCCCATTCAGCATAAAGAACAGTGCGATATTTTAGCCTTTTGCCAATAACAACCGTAAAAAATTGATCGCCGCCTAAAAATAAAACAACTCCTGTTTCGTGCCAATCCCAATTTTCAGCAGTTTTGCCAGATAATAGGAATGGAAAAAAATGCTCCGGCGCCTGCACTCTGTCCACTTCTGGGTAGGAACAGGCTATTTCTGCTTCTTTCCCGGTGGCGTGCGGACAGGGGGACAGCACCACAGAGATTCGCGCTTGAGTGCCCGCCTTTCCCAATTGCTCGCGCAAAGCTTGCACGGCGGGACGCACCCAAGTTGCCAATTCTCCGGGGCCGTTGGAGAGGATTAAAATATCTACTGCCATAGGATTTAATATTTGAGAGGATGCAACGGAGATTTTATGACAGATTTAATTAATGCCGTCAAGACGGGTGATGTTGCGGCTGTAGAAAGTGCGATCGAACAGCGTGCAGATATCAATGCCAAAGATGAGGAAGGTGCGACTGCTTTGACGACGGCGGCTGAGGCTGGCAATTCGGCGATCGTCAACAAATTGCTGGGGGCTGGTGCGGATGTCAACAGTCACGACAATGACGGGTGGACGCCGTTAATGAGTGCCGCTGCTGCCGGACATACCGAGATTGTACAGCTTTTGCTGGAGGCGGGAGCGGATGTGAATGCTAAAACTAATTTTGGTTTGACGGCTTTGATGAGTGCAGCAGGTAGCGGGCGCACTCAAGTTGTGGAATTTTTAATCGATAAAGGAGCTGATATCAAAGCTAAGGATAATAATACTTGGACTGCGTTAATTTGGGCGTCTTCGGAGGGCCACAAAGATGCGGTTGAGGTTTTGAAGCTAGCGCGCGTTCGCCATTAAAGACTTAGAAGCCGGGTTTATTCGAGAAACCCGGTTTCTGGAGGGTACAATTAATTATCCCACCGAAAGCAGCAATCAGGCAAATCCCGAATAGCTGCGATATTTCTATCCAAGTAAAAGTGTCCCAAAAGAAGATTCTGGTAATAAATTCAACTTGAGATTTCCGCCACCTTCAATAACTGCGATCGTGTCACCGCGGCTGGTTTGGCTAACTCCATTTTGATCGAAGGGCAAGCCGTTCGTTTGGATTGCTAAATCTCGATTATTGTTGGTGGGAACCAGAATGTAGCTATCTAAGGAAGAGTCACTGATTTCGATTCTATCCTGACCTTGGGTAAAGTTCCGAATTGTAGCAAAACCCGGCCCAATGTAGAAAGTTTTAAATCCACGAAAAAACGCTCTACTGCCTATTAAAGGTTCCCCGAACACGAATGTATCGCGACCCGTACCGCCAATCAGAGTATCGAATTCGTTGCTGCCGTCACTTTCAGTCCCTACGGTGCTGTTAAGGGAGCCTACTTCAACTCCCTTTAATTCGACATCCCCTACCCCTACACCAGTGAGGATATCATTGCCCCGGCTTCCGACAAAAGTAGCGGAGCGCCTCTGCTCAAATTGCCCAAATTTGAAATAATGTTCTCGACCAGTTTTCAAGGCTCCTGAGTTGACAAACGGTGCGATGTCGGGGTTGTCGATTAAGTATTTCGGTTCCCAAAAAGAAGTCGCAAATCTGCCCTCTTTATTTCCGAATTTGATGAAGTGCTGGTAGCCATTTTTGAAAGTTTTGTTCTGAACAAGTGGTAGCAGTTCTGGGTTATTTGCTAAATAAAAATCTTCGTTGTAGTCAGGCGATACGCGAGTGCGGCCTTCTTCGTAGCCAAACTGAATAAATTGGTCTAAACCAGACGCAAAAGGCGCGTTTTGATTATTGGCGGTGCGAACAAAGGGAGCAAGATCTAGATTTTGAGCTAGATAGGTTTCTTCGTCAAAGTAACGCGATACTTTGGTGAGACCGCGGGCTTGACCGAACTTTTCAAAGTGTTCTCTGCCGGATTTTATAATTCCTGAATCAATGGCTGGTTTCACCCAAGGATATTGCGCCAGATAGTATTGTTCGTCAAAAATGTCATAATTTGTCATAATTATTTCTCCCAGCTTAGTCTGCTTACTTGTCGGTTAAACTTGATCCACTATTACTAATTCTACTAACTCAGTATGTCAAGTTACAGCACTTGTTAGGTAAATGAAGCACAAAAAATTGGTTGTTGTAGGGGCGGTACCAACAGTGCGCGCCCTTCTGGGTTTTGGAGGTTTACTTGAGCAACATGGAACCTGCTGTAATTATTGTCAAGCCTGTTTTATGATTTTTATGGCAAACAAAACAGTGCGATCGCCCTTTTTGCGAATGTGCGATCGTACTCCCCAGCAGACAAAGGTGAACCGATACCAGCGTCAAGATTTCTATCCAAGGAAAGATGTAAAAGTACCTGATTTTGGTAATAAATTTAAACTGAGATTTCCGCCGCCTTCAATAACAGCGATCGTGTCAAACGGAGGGGTTATGGTAACTCCATTTTCAACCAAGGAATAACCCCTGGTTTGGATAGCTAAATCTCGATTATTGTTGATCGGAAACATCAATATGTTTTCTAAGGGCGGACTTATCTGGATGGTATCCTGACCTTGAGTAAAGTTCCGAATTGTAGCAAAACCCGGCCCGACGTAGAACTGGTAGGGTGCGAACGGGTCCCCCAACTTGGAGTTTCGGAGAACATCGGCAAGTACGAATGTATCGCGACTACTACCGCCAATAAGAGTATCGAATTCATTGCTGCCGTTACTTTCATACCATGGGATGTTGTTTCCAGGTAATAAACCTAATTTAACTCCTATTAATTCGACATACGCCACCCCGGAACCACTGAGGATGTCATTGCCGGAAGTTCCGAAAACAGTCGCACTGGTTGCGAATTGAATGAAATGCTGGTAGCCACTTTTAAAAGTTCCATTCTGAATAAACGGCAGCAAATCTCGCCGACTTTCTAGATACAACGCTTCGTCATAATCAGGTGATACTTGACTGCGACCCTGTTCGTAACCGTATTGGATAAAGTGGTCTAGTCCTGTAGAAAAAGGCGCATTTGGGTTGTTGGGGGTGCGGATAAAGGGTTTGAGGTCTGGATTTCCTTCCACGTAAGTATCTTCGTCAAAATACCGCGATATTTTTGTGAGGCCGCCGGCTTGACCGAACTTTTCAAAGTGTTCTCTGCCGGATTTTATAATTCCTGCATCAATGGCTGGTTTGACCCAAGGATATTGCGCCCGGTAGTATTGTTCATCAAAAATGTCATAATTAGTCATAAGTTTTGCTCCAAGCTGAGTCTGCTTACTTGTCGGTTAAACTTGATCCACTATTACTAATTCTACTAACTCAGTATGTCAAGTTACAGCACTTTTTAGGTAAATGAAACACAAAAAATTGGTTGTTGTAGGGGCGGTACCAACAGTGCGCGCCCTTCTGGGTTTTCGAGGTGTACTTGAGCAAGATTGAACCTGCTGTAATTATTGTCAAGCCTGTTTTATGATTTTTATGGCAAACACAAAAGTACGATCGCCATTTTTGCGAATGTGCGATCGCACTCCCCAGCAGACAAAGGTGAATCCCTACCAGCGTCAAGATTTCTATCCAATGAAAGATGTAAAAGTACCTGATTCTGGTAATAAATTTAAACTGAGATTTCCGCCGCCTTCAATAACAGCGATCGTGTCACCGCCGTTGGTTTGGATTTCTAAATTTCGATTGTTGGTGGGAACCAGAATGTAGCGATCTAAGAAAGACCCTCCGAGTTGAATACGATCCTGACCTTTGGTAAAGTTCTGAATTGTAGCAAAACCCGGCCCATGGTAGAACTCTTCAACTCCAAGAAAAAGCTTGCCGAACAAAGCCTCGCCCAACACGAATGTATCGCGACCAGTACCGCCAATCAGAGTATCGAATTCGTTGCTGCCGTCACTTTCAGGCAGTGGGGTGCCGTTAAGATTTTCTCCAACTTCAACTCCAATTAATGTGACATTCCCCACACCAACGCCTGTGAGGATATCATTGCCGGGGCTTCCGACAAAAGTAGCGGAGCGCCTCTGTTCAAATTGCCCAAATTTGAAATAATGTTCTCGACCAGTTTTCAAGGCTCCTGAGTTGACCAACGGCGCGATGTCGGGGTTGTCGATTAAGTATTCCGGTTCCCAAAAAGAAGTCGCAAATCTGCCCTCTTTATTTCCGAATTTGATGAAGTGCTGGTAGCCATTTTTGAAAGTTCCGTTCTGAACAAGTGGTAGCAGTTCTCGGTTATTTGCTAAATAAAACTCTTCGTTGTACTCAGGCGATACGCGGGTGCGGCCTTCTTCGTAGCCAAACTGAATAAATTGGTCTAAACCAGACGCAAAAGGCGCGTTTGGATTGTTTGGGGTGCGAACCAAGGGAGCAATCTCTGGATTTTGAGCTAGATAGGCTTCTTCGTCAAAGTAACGCGATACTTTGGTCAGGCCGCCGGCTTGACCGAACTTTTCAAAGTGTTCTCTGCCGGATTTTATAATTCCTGCATCAATTGCTGGTTTGACCCAAGGATATTGCGCCCGGTAGTATTGTTCGTCAAAAATGTCATAATTAGTCATAAGTTTTGCTCCAAGCTTAGTCTGCTTACTTGTCGGTTAAACTTGACCCACTATTACTAATTCTACTAACTCAGTATGTGAAGTTAATTATTGTTAAGCCTGTTTTATTATTTTTAGGGCAAACACAACAGTACGATCGCCATTTTTGCGAATGTGCGATCGTACTCCCCAGCAGCAATCAGGCAAATCCCCAATAGCTTCGAGAATTCTACCCAAGTAAAAGTATGGAAAAAGAAGATCCTGGTAATTGATTCAAATTGAGATTTCCGCCACCTTCAATAACAGCTATCCTGTCAAAGCTACTAAGTTCGGAAGATCCATTTGGACGCAAGACTGACAAGCCGTTCGTCTCGATAGCTAAATCTCGATTGTTGTTGATAGGAAATACCAAGAATTTATCTAAGGGATCTCCGTCAGAATTACCTGATGCTAGCTGGATGCTATCCTGACCTTGGGTAAAATTCCGAATAGTAGCAAAACCCGGCCCGATATAGAGCCTGGTTGGGGAACTGAATCCCTTACCACCACTGCCTGGTAAAAGGTCACCGAGCATGAATTTATCGCGGCCGCTACCGCCAGTGAGAATATCGAATTCATTACTGCCCTCACTTTCATAATTTCGACCGGGGATGGAAAAGCCATCACTGTTTGTAACATAACCTACTTCAACTCCAATTAATTCGGTATTTCCCACCCCAGCACCGGTAATGATGTCATTCCCGGAAGTTCCGATAAAAGTCGCAGAGCGGTTTGGATCGGAAGTTCCGAACTTGAAGTAGTGTTCGCGACCGGTTTTCAAGGCTCCAGAGTTGACAAGCGGCAAGATGTCGGGGTTTTTTTGTAAGTATTCTGTTTCAAAAAATGAAGTCCCAAACTGACCGTCTTTGATGCCAAATTCAATGAAATGCTGGTAGCCATTTTTAAAAGTTCCATTCTGAATAAACGGCTGCAACTGTCGGTTATTTGCTACATAAAACGCTTCGTCATACTCAGCAGATACGCGAGTGCGACCTTCTTCGTAACCGTATTGGATAAAGTGGTCTAGTCCGGTCACAAAAGGTGCATTTGGGTTGTTGGGAGTGCGGACTAAGGCAGCGATGTCTGGGTTGCCAGCGAGGTAAGTAGCTTCGTCAAAATACCGCGATACTTTGGTTAAGCCGCCGGCTTGACCGAACTTTTCAAAGTGTTCTCTTCCAGATTTGATAACTCCTGCATCAATGGCGGGTTTGACCCAAGGATATTGAGCAAGGTAGTATTTTTCGTCAAAAATTGCGTAGTTAGCCATGTTTTTATACTACGGATTTAAGGATTTTGATATTTAGAAACCAGGTTTCTGAACCGTACAATTAATTAATAAAGTTGTCAAGTTTCTGTCAGGGTACTGTTCGATACTGGCACGATGAACACGGTTCTCGGTATTTGACAGCCGAAGCAAAAGCTGAGCCAGCAGAAGAACAACTCGATCGCTATCGACAGCAATTTGGCAACTGCTATAATCTGAGTTCAGTAGGGTGCGTTATTAACGCACCCTACCATGTTAACCGAGAAAGAGATAACCGAGGTTCCAGTTATTTAAGGAATAGGTAGAAAGTGCCGTCTTCCTTTGGCTGAATTGTAGACCAAGATAAATCTGGTCCCTGAATAATACCAATTGTTTCATATCTTGGGCTGAGGATTATGAGCTCGTTAGCATCCGAAAGTGTTGTGTAGAGATCGGGACTTCCTGCCAACTGGATCTTGTCCAAGTCTTCATCAAAGTTCCGAATTGTAACTACACCGGTGGCAACCGCATAGAGTTGACGGGATGTGGGGTTACCGGAGGTAGCAGGAACTCCGAGTACGAATGTATCTCTCCCAGGGCCGCCGATCAGGACATCAGATTCATAAAATCCCAAGCTTTCATACTGCCGATTGCCTTGGGGATCGATACCTACTTCCACTCCTATCAGTTCGTTATTCCCCACACCAACGCCTGTGAGGGTGTCATTGCCGGAAGTTCCGACAAAAGTAGCGGATCGGTTTGGCTCGTTTTTTCCGAAATTGAAGTAGTGTTCCCGACCGGTTTTCAAGGCTCCAGAGTTGACAAACGGCACAATGTCGGGGTTTTCTTTTAAGTATTCCGGTTCAAAAAATGAAGTCCCAAAACGACCGTCTTTGAGTCCGAATTGAATGAAATGCTGGTAGCCTGATTTGAAATTTCCGTTCTGAACGAACGATCGCAACTCTGAGTTATTTGCCAAATAAAACTCTTCGTTGTATTCAGGTGACACGCGGGTGCGACCCTGTTCGTAGCCAAACTGAATAAATTGGTCTAAACCAGACGCAAAAGGCGCGTTTGGATTGTTTGGCGTGCGAACCAAGGGAGCAATATCTGGATTTTGAGCTAGATAGGTTTCTTCGTCAAAGTAACGCGATACTTTGGTCAGGCCGCCGGCTTGACCGAACTTTTCAAAGTGTTCTCTGCCGGATTTTATAATTCCTGCATCAATAGCCGGTTTCACCCAAGGATATTGCGCCCGGTAGTATGGCTCGTCAAAAATTTCATAATTAGTCATAAGTTTTGCTGCAAGCTTAGTTTGCTTACTTGTCTGTAAAAATTGACCCACTATTACTAATTCTACTAACTCAGTATGTCAAGTTACAGCACTTTTTAGGTAAATGAAGCAAAAAAAATTGGCTGTTGTAAGGGCGGTGCCAACAGTGCGCGCCCTTCTGGGTTTTCGAGGTTTACTTGAGCAACATGGAACCTGCTGTAATTATTGTCAAGCCTGTTTTATGATTTTTATGGCAAACACAACAGTGCGATCGCCATTTTTGCGAATGTGCGATCGTACTCCCCAGCAGCAATCAGGCAAATCCCCAATAGCTTAGAGATTTCTATCCAAGTAAAGGTAGATTACCTCTAGAGCCTAAAGATAGATTATCTCTAGTTTCTGGTAATAGATTCAACTTGAGATTTCCGCCACCTTCAATAACAGCGATCGTGTCAGAGGGAGTGGTTTCGGTAACTCCCTTGTTAACGACGAATAAGCCCTTCTTTTGAATAGCTAAATCTCGATTATTGTTGATGAAAAATACCAATAATTGATTTGAGGAAATCCCTATATCGAGCGTATCCTGATCTTGCGTAAAGTTCCGAATTGTAGCAAAACCCGGCCCGATGTAGGACAGGTAAGTGTAAACCGCCGATCTACCACCCCCTAGAGTGCGAGTTCTACGGGTCAACACGAATATATCGCGGCCGCTACCGCCAGTTAGAGTATCGAATTCATTGCTGCCGTCACTTTCCTAATATTACCTGTGGATAAAAATTTTATTACTTTGTGTAGTGTAACCTAATTGAAATCCTATTAATTGGGTATACCCCACCCCTACACCAGTGAGGATGTCATTGCCGCAAGTTCCGACAAAAGTAGCAGATAGGTTTGGCTCGTTTTTCCCGAAATTGAAGTAGTGTTCGCGACCAGTTTTCAAGGCTCCCGATTCGACAAGCAGCCGAACATCGGGGTTGAATTGTAAATATCCCGGTTCAAAAAATGAAGTCCCAAACTGCTCCTCTTTGAGACCGAATTCAATGAAATGCTGGTAGCCGTTTTTAAACGTTCCATTCTGAATAAACGGCAGCAAACCTCGGTTAGTTGCGAGATAAAACGCTTCGTCATACTCAGGCGATACATGGCTGCGACCCTCTTGGTAACCGTATTGGATAAAGTGGTCTAGTCCGGTCGCAAAAGGCGCGTTAGGGTTGAATGTGCGGACAAAGGGTTTAAGGTCTGGATTTCCCTCAAGGTAAGTATCTTCGTCAAAATACCGCGATATTTTTGTGAGGTCGGCGGCTTGACCAAATTTTTCAAAGTGTTCTCTTCCAGATTTGATGCTTCCTGCATCAATGACCGGTTTCAGCCACGGATATTGCGAAAGGTAGTATTGTTCGTCAAAAATTGCGTAATTCATAGGTTGCTGTTTAAAGTAAAGTACGATCGTACTTTTTTATAGAACCAGCGCCCACCACCAATAAAAAATCATTAATCATCAGCATTAGCTCATGACTAATGACTAATAACTAATGACTAATGACTAATGACTAATGACTAATGACTAATGACCAATGATTATCCAATCAAGAAAGTACCATTACCGTTAGATTCTTGGAAAGTCAAACCCAAGCTTGCTCCTCCTTCAATCACGCCCAGCACATCTCCAAAACGCTGGATTGACAAATTGTTGCCAACCGGAGTCAGGCTGTAGCCGTTTAAAGAAGTTCCTTGCAGTTGGATAAAATCGCTTTCGATGTCAAAGTTGCGAATCGTAGCTTGACCGTTACCCAAATACAGCGGTGTCGGGGTGACATTCCCCGCTGTAGCAGGAACTCCGAGTACGAATATATCAGCTCCCGGACTGCCAATCAGGACATCGAATTCATTGGTGCCAAAACTTTCATACTGGCGGTTGCGGCTGGGGTCGATACCTACTTCCACTCCAATCAGTTCGGTATTCCCCACACCAACACCAGTGAGAATATCGTTGCTGCGGCTACCAACAAAAGTTGCGTCGCGGCTTGGCTCGTTTTTGCCGAAATTGAAGTAGTGTTCCCGACCAGTCTTCAAGGTTCCAGAGTTGACAAACGGCACGAGGTCGGGGTTTTCTTTTAAGTATTCCGGTTCAAAAAATGAAGTCCCAAACCGACCTTCTTTGGTCCCGAATTGAATGAAATGCTGGTAGCCTGATTTGAAAGTTCCGTTTTGAATAAACGGTTGAAGTTCAGAGTTGTTTGCTAAATAAAAGGTTTCGTTGTATTCGGGTGATACTTGGGTGCGGCGCTGTCCTTCATCGTAACCGAACTGGATAAAGTGATCGAGGCCGGTCGCAAAAGGCGCGTTTGGGTTGACTGTGCGGACGAAAGGTGCGAGGTCTGGATTGCCAGCAAGGTAAGCATTTTCGTCAAAATAACGCGATACATTAGTTAGACCGCCTTCTCGCCCAAATTTTTCAAAGTGTTCTCTCCCAGATGAGATGACTCCTGCGTCAATGGCTGGTTTGATCCAAGGATATGAGGCGAGGTAGAATTGTTCGTCGAAAATTGCGTAGTTAGCCATGTTTCCCCCTAAAGTTTTGATGAGTTTGAGATTCTATAGCAATTAGCTATCCATCAACTCGATCGCCAATCAGGAATTTAGACAAAACAGACGTTATGAAATGGTTTTAAATTCCTGGTAAAGTGTCAATCTTCATGACGCAGCAATTATCCGAAGGCTACATTCTGCTTTCAGAAATTATGCCTTTTTCCCCTCAGTTAATTGCTCGATCGCAAGTTTGATCACTTCTACAAAACTTGAAACTTTTTTCAGGATTTCTTTCTCAATCGTTGGTTAATTTTTAATTATTTTTATCCAATCCTTTACTTGAATTCATATAACTACTATTTTGTCAAGTAAATTTTTGTAAATAAAAATTGGAGTATTTGCTCAAGGAATTTAGAAGAAAATGTAACGAAAAGTTGCCCTAAATTTGTCGAATTGTGTCATGTGCAGGCTCAAATCGCCTAATGGCAAGCGTTTTCTGGTAAAAATGCTTATGGGATAAAAAAATTCCCGATTCCCGAAAACAGCATCTTAAAGGAGCCTAACCGGATGTTCACTCACGTCAAGCCCACCATTCGCCACGTCGTGCCGGAAAACTTGCAGGGGCGATCGCTCATGAAGGTGGTCTATGTCGTACTGGAACCGCAGTATCAAAGCGCCCTGTCTGCAGCGGTTCGAGCGATAAACAAGAAAAATCCGAATTTGGCAATAGAAATCAGCGGCTACCTGATCGAGGAACTCCGCAGCCCGGAAAATTACGAAGCCTTCAAGCGGGATGTGGCGGATGCCAATGTATTTATTGCTTCTCTAATTTTCATCGAAGATTTGGCAGAAAAAGTGGTAGCGGCAGTTGAACCGCTGCGCGACAGCTTGGATGTCGCCGTCGTCTTCCCGTCGATGCCAGGGGTGATGCGCCTCAATAAAATGGGCAGTTTCTCGATGGCACAATTGGGACAAAGCAAAAGTGCGATCGGCGAATTCATGAAAAAACGGAAGGAAAAATCCGGGAGTTCCTTCCAAGACGGAATGCTGAAACTGCTGCAAACTTTGCCGAAAGTGCTGAAATATTTGCCCATCGACAAAGCCCAAGATGCCCGCAACTTCATGCTGAGTTTCCAGTATTGGCTGGGAGGTTCCCAAGAAAACTTGGAAAACTTCTTGCTGATGCTGTCACATAAATATGTATTCAAAGGCCAGGAACAGCTAACTTTCCAAGATCCGGTGGTTTACCCGGATATGGGAATTTGGCATCCTTTGGCACCGTCGATGTTTGAGGATGTAAAAGCCTACCTCACCTGGTACAACGCCCGCAAAGATATTTCTGCTGACCTCAAAGACCCCCTCGCACCTTGCATCGGCTTGGTGTTGCAGCGGACTCACTTAGTCACCGGAGATGACGCGCACTACGTAGCAATGGTGCAGGAATTGGAGGCAATGGGGGCGCGGGTGGTGCCGATTTTTGCCGGCGGTTTGGACTTCTCGAAACCAGTCGAAACTTTCTTCTTGGAAGTTGGGACCAAAGGTGTTGCGCCGCTGCCGATCGTTGATGCGGTCGTTTCTCTGACTGGTTTTGCGCTGGTGGGCGGCCCGGCGAAACAAGATCACCCGAAGGCGATCGAGACTTTGAAAAAGCTAAACTGCCCTTACATGGTGGCTTTGCCGCTGGTTTTCCAAACGACGGAAGAGTGGGAAAATAGCGATTTAGGCTTGCACCCGATTCAAGTTGCTTTGCAAATTGCCATTCCTGAGTTGGATGGCGCGATCGAACCGATTATTTTGTCGGGACGTGATGGCGCAACTGGCAAGGCGATCGCCCTACAAGACCGGATCGAAGCAATTTCCCAGCGCGCCATGAAATGGGCAATGCTGCGCCGGAAACCAAAATTAGATAAAAAAGTTGCGATCACAGTTTTCAGTTTCCCGCCGGACAAAGGCAACGTCGGAACTGCCGCTTATTTGGACGTTTTCGGCTCGATTTACCAAGTATTGAAAGCCTTAAAAGGCAACGGTTACGACTTGCCAGAATTGCCGGATTCCGCCGAAAAACTGATGCAAGAAGTCATCCACGACGCAACAGCCCAATACCAAAGCCCGGAATTAAATGTTGCTTACCGGATGTCCGTAGCTGAATACGAAGAATTCACTCCTTACTCGGAACGCTTGCAAGAAAATTGGGGCCCGCCTCCGGGACATTTGAACAGCGACGGACAAAATTTGCTGATTTTCGGCAAACATTTTGGCAATGTGTTTATCGGAGTGCAACCTACTTTTGGATACGAAGGCGATCCGATGCGGTTGTTATTCTCTCGTTCCGCCAGCCCGCACCACGGTTTTGCTGCTTACTACACATATTTGGAGCGCATTTGGGGTGCGGATGCGGTGCTGCACTTTGGCACTCACGGTTCGCTAGAATTCATGCCGGGTAAGCAGATGGGAATGTCTGGGGATTGTTATCCCGACAGTTTGATCGGCAAAATTCCTAACCTCTATTATTACGCCGCCAACAATCCCAGCGAGGCAACAATTGCCAAGCGCCGCAGTTATGCTGAAACAATCAGCTATCTGACTCCTCCGGCTGAAAATGCTGGTTTGTACAAAGGTTTGCAGGAACTCAGCGAGTTAATTGCTTCTTATCAAACTTTGAAAGAGACTGGGCGCGGTGTGCCGATTGTTGATGCGATCGTCGAAAAATGCCGTTTGGTGAATTTGGACAAAGATATCGCCCTACCTCCGGAACAAGAAAGAGGGGTTGCTGCGGGAATGACTTCGGAGGAACGGGACAATTTAGTTGGCTTGGTTTACCGCAAGTTGATGGAGATTGAGTCGCGGTTGTTACCTTGCGGTTTGCACGTTATCGGTAAGCCGCCGACTGCGGAAGAGGCGATCGCAACTTTGGTGAATATCGCCAATTTAGACCGCGAAGAAGACGGGCTGATCAGCTTGCCACGGATTATCGCTAACAGTCTGGGACGCGATATCGGCGAAGTTTACACTAACAGCGACAAAGGCATTTTAAGTGATGTCGAATTGCTGCAAAACATCACCTTGGCCTGTCGGGATGCCGTTGGCGCTTTGGTGAAGGAACAAACCGACGCTGAGGGCCGAGTTTCCCTTGTTTCTAAGTTGAATTTCTTCAACATGGGCAAGAAAACACCTTGGATTGATGCGCTGCACGCCGCCGGTTACAAAAAAATCGATCCTGAACCGATTAAACCGCTGTTTGAGTATCTGGAATTCTGCTTGCAGCAAGTTTGTGCGGACAACGAATTAGGCGCTTTGTTGCGCGCCTTAGAAGGCGAGTATGTTCTGCCTGGCCCCGGTGGCGATCCGATTCGCAACCCGGATGTTTTGCCGACGGGCAAGAATATGCACGCTTTAGACCCGCAGTCAATCCCTACAACGGGGGCGGTTAAGTCTGCTAAGCTTGTAGTCGATCGGCTGTTAGAAAGACAGCGCGTTGATAACGGCGGAAATTACCCAGAAACGATCGCCGTTGTGTTGTGGGGAACCGACAACATCAAGACTTACGGCGAATCCCTCGCCCAAGTAATGTGGATGGTGGGAGTGAAGCCAGTTCCCGACGCTTTGGGCCGGGTAAACAAACTCGAATTGCTTTCTTTAGAAGAGTTGGGACGCCCTCGGATCGACGTAGTAATTAACTGTTCCGGCGTATTCCGCGACTTGTTCATCAACCAAATGAATTTGTTAGATAAAGCCGTGAAAATGGCAGCGGAAGCCGACGAACCGTTAGAGATGAACTTCGTCCGCAAACACGCCCTGAAGCAAGCGGAAGAAATGGGAATCAACCTGCGACAAGCAGCAACCCGCGTATTTTCCAATGCTTCTGGTTCCTATTCATCTAACGTCAACTTGGCGGTGGAAAACAGCACTTGGGAAAGCGAAGCCGAGTTGCAGGAAATGTACTTAACTCGCAAATCCTTCGCCTTTTCTTCTGACAATCCCGGAACAATGGAACAAGATCGGCAGATTTTTGAATCATCTTTAAAAACTGCGGAAGTCACTTTCCAAAACTTGGATTCTGCCGAGATTTCCCTAACCGACGTGTCGCACTATTTCGACTCCGACCCGACTAAATTGATCGGCAGTTTGCGCGCAGATGGGAAGAAACCGACATCCTTTGTTGCTGATACAACGACAGCCAACGCGCAGGTGCGGACGCTATCAGAAACCGTGCGTTTAGATTCGCGGACTAAGCTGCTGAATCCGAAGTGGTACGAGGGGATGTTGTCGCACGGTTATGAAGGTGTGCGGGAGATTTCTAAGCGTCTGGTGAATACGACTGGATGGAGTGCGACTGCGGGCGCTGTGGATAACTGGGTGTATGAGGATGTCAACACTACGTTTATCCAAGATGAGGAGATGCAGAAGCGTTTGCTTAACTTAAATCCTCATTCTTTCCGCAAAATTGTCAGCACTTTGCTTGAGGTGAATGGCCGGGGTTATTGGGAGACTTCGGAGAACAATTTGGACAGATTGCGTGAACTTTATCAGGAGGTGGAAGACCGGATTGAGGGGGTAGAGTAGGATAGTTTGGGGCAGGCTTTTGGGCCTGCCTCTTGACTATGATTAGAATATTCCACTTGGTAGCGATACCTGTGGCTTAAGTGACGAACAAATCTTTAGATATATTTGGAGTGATTGGCAATGAAAGCAGATAGTTGGAAAATTGCCAAAGTTTTCAGTTCCGGTGGTGAAATTCATTATGTTATGCCCCACTTTCAACGCCAATATAGTTGGGAAAAAACTGAATGGGAAGTGTTATTAAAGGATGCGATCGCAATTTATGATGAATACGATCCCGAAAAAGAACCAGAACATTTTATAGGATCTCTGGTAGTCATCAATGATGGAACACGCGGCATAATGACAGCTTTTAACTTGGTTGATGGCCAGCAACGTTTGACCACCTTATCCTTACTATTTCTTGTTTTGCGGGATATTATCAAGCCCACCGATCAAAAGCTTGCTAAGAAAATCAATAAATTTGTAGTCAATTCAGATGAAGAAGGCGAAGGTGATGTTTATTTTAAACTTTTACCAACCAATAAATATGGCGATCGCCAAGCTTATCAAGCGATTATTTTAGAAGGAAATTATAAGCAATTTACTGAATCTGGCATACCTAAAGCTTATAATTATTTTCTTCCCGAAATCGAATCTAAAGTTAAAGAAGGTGAACTAGATATTGGTAAGTTTTTTACAGTATTACAGAACTGTTTTCAACTTGTTTTCATAGAACTTAATAAAGATGAAAATCCTTATCATATTTTTGAAAGTCTGAATGCCAAAGGCAAACCGTTAACTCAGGCAGATTTAGTCCGCAACTATATGGCGATGATGTTACCAACATCTCAGCAAGAAAATGCTTTTACTAAATATTGGGAAAAAATTGAGGGATTATTGCAAGAAAAACGAATAGTTGGGAAATCAGGGATGGGTGAATTAACGGCTTTTCTTCGGCATTATTTAGCAATGGAAACGAGAAATCTTTGTGCCGAATCCCATATTTATGCACGATTTCGTGATTATTGTAAAAAATTAGATGACCAAGCATTTGTCCTAGAAATTGCTAATCTCCTAAAATTTGCTGAATATTATGACAAACTACTGCGACCTGACAATGAAGACAACGAAAATATTAAAATAGTATTATTGCGCCTCAATACTTTCGACCTTTCTACTGCTTATCCGTTTTTATTAACGCTCTATAATGAGTATAAATCTCAAAAGATTGATCGTGAGGAGTTTATCGAATGCTTAAAATCACTAGAAAATTATTTGGTTCGTCGGTATATTTGTGGAAAACAAACAAACTATCTTAATAAAATGTTCCCCTCCATTTGGAAAGATGTAGAAGCAATGAAAAATGAAGATGAAGAAATCACTTTGCCAGAAGCTTTGCAAAAAGTTTTGATTGCCAAGCAATATCCTAATGATAATGATGTTAGACAATCAATTAAAAGCCGTCAACTTTATGAGAAAAACACTCACAAAATATGTCTTGTTATAGAAACAATTAATCGCCACTTGTCTAAGGGAAAAGGTGGGTTTACTGTCCTTGATCAAAAATCAACTATTGAGCATATTTTGCCACAAACGTCAAGCGAAGATTGGGAGAATGAACTTGGAGGTGAATTTCAACAAATCTACCAAGATTATTTACATACCTTGGGGAATTTAACTTTAGTTACTCCTGAGTGGAATTCACAACTTTCTAATTCATCATTTCTGGTGAAAAAGCAAAAACTGGCTGAACACGCTTTGCGAATTAATAGTGACTATTTTTCTCAAAGTATTAACCGATGGGATGAAAAAGCTATTCTCGAACGAGCTAATTTTCTCAGCATTAAGTTTATCGAAATTTGGCCATCTCTTGGAGAACATGAAGTATTTCCTAGTCGCACATCCGGTAAGCCAAAGTTGATTAAAATCTGTGGTGACGAAATTCCACTTCCTAAGCAAACCTGGCGACAAGTTACAATTCAATGCTGTGAGTGGGTGATTAAAAATAGATCGGATCGCTTTGAAAAGGCTAGAAATTTACTTAAACCTCATTTCCAAGAGAATCGCCCGGATAAAAATAGTGATGGAAATGAATGGCAGAAGTTAACAAATGGATGTTGGGTTGGTATAAATAAATCTGCGAAGGAGCATAGAAAATTTTGTCGTCGTTTTCTAGAAGCAGTTGGGATCTCAGAAGACGATTGGAGTATCGAATATGTCAGTGATTAGGAATGATTATTTAGAGTTTTGTTAAAAGGAAGAAGTATTACAACCATGATGACTTACAAAGGTTACAGTGCTAACATTGAAGTAGATTTAGCAGCCGAAATTCTTTTCGGACGAGTCCTCGACATTAATGACGTAGTGACTTTCAAAGCACAAAATATTGAAGAATCGCGCCAAGAATTCCAAAACTCGATCGATGATTATCTAGAGTTTGGCAAAGAATTAGGACAGGAACCAGCTCGACATTTTTGAGTGAGTTAAAATTCGTTAATGAAGTACGAAGTCATCATTTACTGGAATGAGGAAGACCAGGCATTTATTGCCGAAGTACCAG
Source organism: Microcoleus sp. MON1_C1 (assembly GCF_036701945.1). NCBI lineage: Bacteria > Bacillati > Cyanobacteriota > Cyanophyceae > Oscillatoriales > Microcoleaceae > Microcoleus > Microcoleus sp. MON1_C1. The sequence continues at coordinate 23,453 of NZ_JAUBRO010000053.1, forward strand.
AATTGCCGGGATGTGCTGCGGATGGGGAAAATTATCAAGAAGCACTGCAAAATCTAGAGATTATTATGCAGGAGTGGATAGAAACGGCTAACGCACTGGGTCGTCCTATTCCTCAACCGAAAGGTCGCTTGATGTTTGCGTAGTTGAAATAGAATCACAGGTCATCGCCCTTATCTTCCCAAAGTGCGATCGCCCCTGTCTTCCCATCCAAAAATAATCCCTCAATTTCTCAAATTCTCCAACACTAACACCGTTAACCCCGGCAAAGAAGGCAACTGTGCATCATTTGTCAATAAAAACGAAGCACCCTCACAGATAGCTGTAGCCATTTGAATAGAATCGGGCGATCGCAAATTGTAACTTGCTCTCAGTTTGGCCGCTGTTTCAGCAATATCTGGAGTTAATTCAACTTAGAATCGAGGGAAGTGCGATCGCCCTGAGCTTCCACTGCATGGCAACTTAGTTTTGAAAAATGTTGGCAGTAACTTTAATGTTATCACCTACGCTTCAACCCCAGCACGCTGAGAAAAAAGCTCGACAAAACCATCTGCAAACCGACGGTCAGACAAGTGAGCGAGGGAATAACTAAACGCAGAGTTTTAGAAGGGTCGAGAGAACCGAAAGCTGTTTCGCTCCAGATAGTTAATGACAAGAACGAGCCAACTATTCCGATTAAAATCAGCGTGACTCCGACAATCAATCCTGTCTCTAGGGTGACATAGCGAAATATTTTGTTGAGTTTGGGGTCTTCGGGCAGGAATTTCTCGCTGATGGCGAAAATTTTGGTGAAAAAAGCGAAAGTTACTGCTTGAAAACCGATGATAATTGCGATCGCACCATACAGCAGCGTGTGTACATCAAAGCTGATACTCCCAATCTTTTGAGTACCGGGCAACAGCCAAATACTAACAATTAGACCCCAAATCATCAGCGCAGTACCCGGATACAAAAACAGCCACCGAGGACTGTAAAGCAGCAAAAATCGCAGGTGCCGCCAGCCATCTCGCCAAGTTCGCAAGTGCGGCGGCCGGCTGCGGCCGTCGGGAGAAAGTACGGTTGGGATTTCAGTTATCCGCAGCTTGTATACAGAGGCCTTGACCACCATTTCGCTAGCAAATTCCATCCCCGTTGTTTGCAAGTCGAGTTTCAAAATTGAGTCTCTCCTAAAACCCCTGAGTCCGCAGTGAAAATCGCCGACGGGACTTGCAAAAAATAGCCGCCCAACCCATGTCAGCACCGGATTTCCTAAATATTTGTGCAGCGGCGGCATTGCACCCGGTTTGATGCCCCCTTGAAACCGGTTTCCCATCACTAAGTCGAAACCTTCTCGCAATTTGTTGACAAAAGCGCCGAGGTTGGAAAAATTGTAGCTGTCGTCAGCGTCGCCCATGATAATATAAACTCCGCGCGCTGCGATGATTCCTCCCATCAGGGCGCTGCCGTAGCCTTTGGCTGCTACGGGCACAACTCTTGCTCCCATTCTGGTAGCGATATCTTGAGAACCGTCAGTGCTGCCGTTGTCTGCTATGATGACCTCGCCTGCAATATCAAGTTCGCGCAGCGACCTCAGTGCTTTCTGTATGCAGATTTCTAAAGTTTCTGCTTCGTTCAGACAAGGCATGACTATCGATAGTTCTAGAGTATATTCTCCGCTTGGGTTGGTCTGCTCTGCCATATATTTGTTCAACTCTCGATCGCGATCGACCATACTTGATTTTCCCGTATCTCTGCTTAAAATATTAGTGGTGAATAAAACCTAACAAAACTTAATTAAAGTTTTTGAGGTTTTTGGTAACAGCAATTTTTGATTGTACTATAGGTTAGTAAACTTATGAATAGAAGCGTTTTTCTGTTATTGCTTGCTGCAATATTGTGCGGCGTCGCAGGTCAATTCAGCCTGAAGGCAGGAGCTAAAATATTAGGGCCCATTGGCGCTGCTAATTTAATAGAAAAAATTATAGCCATGGCTACTCAGCCGTTGATTGTAGGGGGTCTTTCTTTGTATGCAATTTCTTCCATCGGCTTTATTGTAGTTTTGTCGCGGGCAAACCTTAGCATAGTCTCGCCTTTACTGTCAATTAGTTACCTATTTACTGTTTTAGGCGGCAAACTTATATTTCACGAGCCTTTGCCACCGCTGCGGTTGGTAGGCGTGGCGCTAATTATGACTGGAGTAATTTTTGTACTCAGAGGTCAAGTTGGGGGAGTGACTGGGGGCAACTAGCGATCGCTTTTAAGATTGACGCTTGAGTGCTGAATTGATAACTTAGGTCAAAGGGTGTATTTGAGCCTTCTGTTAAGAAATAATGCTGCTGTATGTCTAATATTTCTGAGCCTGTGAATCCCCATCAATTCTTGAGCGATCGCACCGCAGTTCTTGCTACCATGCACCAAAAAGAACGGGTGATGGCTCCAGTTTTGGAACGAGAATTGGGTGTAAAAATCATAGTACCTGCGGAACTTGACACAGACACTTTCGGCACCTTCACCAGAGAAGTTAAACGCTTAGGAACTCAAATAGACGCGGCTCGCCAGAAAGCACAAAAAGCTCTAGAAATTGCGGGCGAAACTCTTGCCTTTGCCAGCGAAGGTACTTTCGGCCCTCACCCAATGATGCCGTATCTGCCAGCTAACAGAGAAATAGTAATTTTATTAGATCGAGCCAACAATCTAGAACTCATCGGCGACTCTTTCTCGGTTGAAACTAACTACAGTCACGAGTTAGTTTCCAGTATAGAAGAAGCAGATGATTTTTCTAAAAAAGCTGGATTTCCCGAACACGCACTGGTGGTTATAGTTGGCGACGCTGCACTTGGTAACGGCGAAATTGTCAAGGGCCTTAGGACAGAAAAACAACTTTTTGACGCGGTGACAGCAGGCTTAAAAAAATCCTCAATCGGCCGAGTTCACATTGAAACAGATATGCGGGCGATGTACAATCCAACTCGGATGAAAAACATCGAAAATGCAACTCTAGATTTAGTTAAAAAATTTAAGCAATTCTGCCCGGAGTGCGGTTGGCCGGGATTCGATATTGCTGAGACGAAAATCGGATTGCCCTGCGGACTTTGCTATTTTCCGACTCAGCTAGTGCGATCGGCAATCTATAAATGCAAAAACTGCGGTTATACTAAAGAAAAAGTATTTCCCGACGGTCGAGAGACTGCCGATCCTTCCCTGTGTCAATATTGCAACCCTTAGAAAAATAATTGCCTAAACTTAGTAAAACTTGCCACAATATTATTGATAGTTCCCTAATTAAATTCACTAATGATAGCCATAGAAACACAACGCAACTGGAAACCCGTTATTAAAGAATTTGAGGCTGTAGTCGGCAAAAATGGGGTGGTGCAGCGCCGCGAAGAATTGATTGTCTACGAGTGCGACGGACTCGCCAGCTACCGCCAGCGCCCCGCCATGGTGGTATTGCCTCGAACTACCGAGGAAGTGGCGCAAGTGGTCAAAATATGCGATCGCAACTCAATTCCCTGGGTGGCTAGAGGCGCAGGAACAGGTCTTTCTGGCGGCGCTTTGCCTGTAGAAAACTGCGTGCTGATTGTCACTGCCCTGATGCGAAAAATCCTGAAAGTAGACTTAGAAAATCAGCAAGTTGTCGTGCAACCGGGAGTAATTAATAACTGGGTAACGCAAGCAGTTAGCGGCGCCGGTTTCTACTACGCGCCCGATCCTTCCAGCCAAATTGTTTGTTCGATTGGCGGCAACGTTGCCGAAAATTCTGGCGGTGTTCACTGCCTCAAATACGGAGTCACAACGAATCACGTTTTAGGATTAAAATTGGTAGTTCCCGACGGTTCTATTGTCGATGTCGGTGGCGAAATTCCCGAAATGCCCGGTTACGATTTAACTGGTGTATTTGTCGGTTCTGAAGGCACTTTAGGAATCGCCACAGAAGTTACTCTGCGAATTCTCAAAGCGCCGGAATCGATTTGCGTTCTCCTAGCGGATTTTTCCAGTATAGAAGCAGCGGGCGAATCGGTTTCCGATATTATCAGCGCTGGCATTATTCCCGGCGGCATGGAAATCATGGACAACATCAGCATTAATGCTGTGGAAGATGTGGTGGCAACTGGATGTTATCCCCGCGATGCGGCGGCAATTCTACTCATAGAAATCGACGGTTTAGAAGTGGAAGTTGCCACAAACAAACAGCGAATTGCCGATATTTGCAAGCATAACGGAGCACGAAATATCACCACGGCAAGCGACCCGGAAACGCGCCTAAAAATTTGGAAAGGGCGGAAAGCTGCTTTTGCGGCGGCGGGTCATCTCAGTCCTGATTATTACGTGCAAGACGGCGTAATTCCGCGAACCCAAATGGCTTATGTTTTGAAAGAAATTGAGGGTTTGAGCGAGAAATACGGTTATCGAATTGCTAATGTATTTCACGCGGGAGACGGGAATTTGCACCCGCTGATTCTGTACGATAACTCGGTAAAAGGTGCGCTGGAAAAGGTGGAAGAATTGGGCGGAGAAATTCTCAGGCTTTGCGTGAAAGTTGGGGGAAGTCTTTCGGGGGAACACGGCATCGGTGCTGATAAGAAGTGTTTTATGCCCGATATGTTTTCGGAGGTAGATTTGGAGACGATGCAGTGGGTGCGTCAGGTGTTTAATCCGAAAGGTTTGGCGAATCCTGGGAAGATGTTTCCGACGCCGAAGACTTGCGGGGAAGCGGCGAGGGCTAAGGTTGAAACTTTTAAGAAGTTGGAGGGTGCAGAGGTTTTTTAATGAGTTATTTAGGCGGGTAAGGTGAGCAAAAAAGCACCTGATAATTCTCTCTACAATGGGGAGGCAAAGCCTCTAAGTATGCGTTCCCAGCCAGAGTCGGGTAACGAGAAAAAACGATTTTTCTCGTTTTTTAGGAGTGCGAACGTCCCGCTCGCTTGTTTGCCTGTATATCAAGTTGGTAAAGCGCGGATTGCCCATTCTGCGCTAATGTGCGATCGGAATTTTGAGAGTAAATTCCGTGCCCTTGCCCAATTCCGAAGTACAATATAATTCCCCTTTGTGTCTTTCTACAATAATTTGATAGCTAATTGACAATCCCATTCCCGTGCCTTTACCAATGGGCTTGGTAGTAAAAAATGTATCGAATATCTGCTGTTTGACTTGCTCAGTTATTCCCGGGCCGTTGTCAGCAATTTTAATTGCTACAAAATTGCCGACCACTTCCGTACCAATCCTAATCTGGCTAGGATTTTCTACCATTTGTTGACAATTTTGCCTATTGTTCGCATCTTCTAAAGCATCGATCGCATTGCTGAGAATATTCATAAAAACTTGATTGAGCGGCCCAGCAAAACACTCAACAGTCGGCAATTGTCCGTATTGTTTTACAATTTGAATTGGCGGCTTTTCTCCGTTCCCTTTCAAACGGTGATTGAGAATTAACAGCGTGCTGTCAATACCTTCGTGGATGTTAACGGGTTTCATCTGTGAATCGTCATGGCGCGAAAAGTTCCGCAGCGACTGCACAATCTGGCAAATCCGTTCGACACCAACGCTCATGGAAGACAGTATTTTAGGTAAATCTTCAGCTAAAAAATCGAGTTCATTTTCTTCTCTTTCCTGTTGAATTTCCGCGACTGGATCGGGATAATGCTTTTGGTAAAGTTCGAGGTGGTGAAACAAGTCTTGAGTATAATTTGTGAGATGAGTGAGGTTGCCGTAAATGAAGCTGACTGGGTTGTTAATTTCGTGAGCGACGCCGGCAAGTAGCAAGCCCAAACTAGACATTTTTTCGCTTTGAACTAATTGGGAATTAGTGGCTTTGAGCTGGTTAAGTGTAGCTGCTAGTTGAGCGGCTTGTTCTCTGCTTTGTGCTTCGGAAATATGCAAGGCTTCTTCAGCTTGTTTGCGCTCAGTGATGTCTCTCTGTACGCCAATAAAATGAGTTAATTTGCCCAGGCGATCGCGCACGGGAGATATTGAGAAACAATTCCAGAAAGCGGTTCCGTCTTTGCGGTAATTCTTTAATATTACCTTGCATTCGCTTTCTGTTTGCAAGGCTTGGCGAATTATTTCTACTGCCGCCGGATCGGTATCGCTTCCGTGCAAAAATCGACCGTTTTTCCCGATAATTTCCTGCCGCCGATAACCGGTCATGCTTTCAAATGCGGGATTGCAATAAATAATTGGATGTTCTGGGTCAGTGGCGTCATAAATCGTAAATCCGGTGCTACTAGCTGCTATAGCTCGATCGTACAACCAAAGCATTTCTTCTGCACGTTTGCGATCGGTAATGTCCCGCAGCGTAGCTAAATAAGCCATTTCTCCATCCCATTCCGTTTCCACCACCCGCATTTCTACTACAGCATTTGCTTTTTGCTTGCGAATAGCTTCAACTTCTGTTTGCACGACGCGAGTTCCTGGCGCTTCTGTTTTTCCAACTTGGGGAATAATATCCGTCGCCATCTCAAGGTCGCAAGCTGAAACTTCTACTACTAAATTGCCAAAAAATGCTTGACCTAGAAGTTCCTCTGCCGTGCAGTTAAACAGCGCTTCTGCTGACGGGTTGGCAAAACAGACAAGTCCTCGCTTGTTAACGATTGCGATGCCGTCGGCATTTTTTTCGATCACATTCCGAAACCGAGATTCGCTAGCTTTCAAATCCTGCTTTAGCTGTTCCATTGCTCGCTCCATCTGCTGCAGTTCGCACAGACTAAGACTATAAGCTTCGGAAATGTTGGCATCTGTCGAATTCTCGGCTCTTTTTTTGGGAATCTGTTGGTAGTCGGTTCTGTGAATCATATTGTGAGCATTTTTTTTATGATTCCTGCTAATATTACTGACCTTATTTTCTGGATCGGCTTCTTGAAAAAACATATTTCTACCCTACCAAGTTATTTTTTCGATTAAGCTATTGCGATCGCCCAATTTTCCGGGAAATTTAGGGAGATCGCAATTTACACCCGATGCTAGCACATTACTTTTCTAATTCATCCTAAAACTTCGTTAAAATTCCTGAGTAATCGCGCTATAATTATCTATTAACTTTTATTAAGTAATTTCAACAACATTGATACTTACGTAGCGATACGAACGGTGCAAGCTGGATATGGCTTCAATCCCCCTCCCACTCACAAAATAATCCGTTCCACGCAAAAGTCCTAAATATTTAGAAGCCACGGGTCAGTATAAAATAATATATAATTTTGAAAAAAATTATACTTAAAAATGAGCGGACTCATCTTTAAATCGTCCAAAATAATCATAATTAGCCATTACCAAATCATCTCCCTGCAGGCAGATGTGATATAGAATATAACCTATCTATTTTTGCGATCGCAACTTCAAACCAATGGCACGTCTAGCACTTCTGAGCACATCCAATAAAAGCGGACTAATCGACTTAGCGCGCACTCTAGTAGAAGAATTTGAATTTGACATAATTAGTAGTGGCGGGACAGCAACAGCCCTCAAAGAAGCAGGCATCCCAGTGACCAAAGTTGCGGAATATACTGGTTCTCCCGAAATTTTGGGAGGGCGAGTCAAAACACTTCACCCACGAATCCACGGTGGCATTTTAGCACGCCGCGATGTACCGGAAGACCTCGCAGACTTAACAGCAAATCAAATTCGGGCGATCGATCTAGTTGTAGTCAATTTGTATCCATTTGAAGAGACAATTTCTAAGCCAGGAGTTACTCTAGCAGACGCAATTGAGCAGATAGATATCGGCGGGCCGGCAATGTTGAGAGCCTCAGCCAAAAACCACGCTCATTTGACAGTGTTGTGCGACCCCGAACAGTACAATACTTATTTAAAAGAACTGCGGGAAAATGGCGGCGAAGCATCCTTAGAGTTTCGGCAAAGATGTGCGCTAGAAACATTCAAACATACAGCAAACTACGATCGCGCGATCGCAAATTATCTCAGCAGCAGCCAATCCCCTGAAGCATCTTCGCTACCAGACCAGTTTAATTTATCAGGAAAAGAGTTGCAAACTCTGCGCTACGGCGAAAATCCCCATCAAGCCGCCACCTGGTATCAAAGCGGAAGTACACCGACAGGCTGGACGACTAGCACCATTCTGCAAGGCAAAGAATTAAGCTACAATAATTTAGTAGATTTAGAAGCAGCAAGGCGGCTGATCGTAGAATTCCCCGACACACCCGCCGCCGCTATTCTGAAGCATACAAATCCTTGCGGCACAGCCTTGGGAACAACTATTTTTGAAGCGTATCAAAAAGCCTTTGACACCGATTCAGTCTCAGCTTTCGGCGGCATTGTCGCCCTCAATCGCCCCATAGATGCTGCTACCGCAACGGCGTTAACTCAAACATTTTTAGAATGTATCGTCGCGCCGGGGTGCGAACCAGAAGCCGAACAAATTATCAAGAAAAAGGCGAAAGTTCGAGTATTAATTTTGCCAGATTTGACTCAAGGGCCGCCACAAACTGTTAAAGTTATTGCAGGCGGTTTGCTGGTGCAAGACTCAGATAATATAGTAGAAGAAACTAGCAAATGGCGGGTTGTTACTGAGAAACAGCCGACGGCCCAAGAGTTGGAAGAATTGCTGTTTGCTTGGAAAGTAGCGAAACACGTCAAATCAAATGCGATCGTTGTGACGCGCGATCGCACTACAATCGGTGTCGGCGCCGGACAAATGAATCGCGTCGGCTCAGTTAAACTAGCATTAGAACAAGCAGGAGAGAAGAGCAAAGGAGCGATTTTGGCCAGTGACGGTTTCTTCCCCTTCGACGATTCAGTCAAAACTGCGGCTGAGGCGGGCATAATTGCGATCGTCCAACCAGGCGGAAGTATGCGCGATCAAGATTCCATTCAAGCTGCCAACCAACTCGGAATCACAATGGTTTTCACTGATATCCGCCACTTCTTGCATTAATTAAGTTCGTAGTGTAGTAATGACATCTTAGTTATCTCTCACGAACAGGGAAGATGCCTATTCCACAAAGAGTCAATTCTATTGTGGGGTGGGCTTCTAGCCCGCCCTCAAGCAATGATGGAATTTTTGTTCTTCGATCTTCCATATTCCATCTTCCTTCTCCCATCCATCCGTTACATCCGCCCTTGCGAATCCGTTGCCGAACTTTTTTCTTCTATAACTAACGGCTATGACTAGCACAATTCAACCGCAAATTAAACCCCAAGACATAAAAGTCAAAATCCTGCTCACTGGCGGACATCAATGCACCGTCACGCTCAAATCAGATACACCATTATTGCACAGCCTGATCAAAACATTAGTCGATCGCACTCAACCAACACCCGGTTTTTCCACCTTATTTCAAATCCCTATAGACGGAGGTCGTTCCGCCCTTTCTTTTCCCGGCGAAAACCTAGTGGGATTAGTCACCGAACCCCCAATTTACTTGCAGGAACTGCAACCGCAGCAGCCTGCAACTCCCGTAGAAATTCCCGCCGCAGAAATTCCCGCCCCTGCGCCGCCTGTAAATGACGATTTAATATCTCGCTACGCCCAAATAGACAACTTTTTGACCCCCGCCGAAAAGAACAAACTCATTAAATATGTCTTAGCAAAAGAATCAGAATTTGTGAGTACCAGCACCTCAACTAATGCCGAAGATTACCGCCGTTCGATGGTACTCCACTCGTTCCCCGAATTTTCGGAACTGATGGTTAATCGCATCAAAGCAATTCTCCCCGACGTGCTGAAAAGTTTAAATATTCCGTCATTTCCCCTGGGTGAGATAGAAGCTCAGCTAACCATGCACAATGACAACAACTTTTATAAACTTCACAACGACAGTGGCTCGCCAGATACCGCCAGCCGATTTTTTACTTACGTTTACTATTTCTATCGAGAACCCAAGGGTTTTTCAGGTGGCGAGTTGCAGATTTATGACAGCAAAATCGAGAACAATTTTTATGTTGCGGACAAGACATTCAGAACCGTTGAGCCTCGCAATAACAGCATTGTATTTTTTCTAAGTCGCTATATGCACGAAGTTTTGCGAGTTAGCTGTCCCTCAAAAGCTTTTGCTGATAGCCGCTTTACTATTAACGGCTGGGTACGCAAAGCAAACTGAGGTTAATATCGATTCCGGTTGCACCGGAATGCTTGTTGACTGTTGACTGTTGACTGTTGACTGTGAGTCCAAAAAATGAAAATTGCGCGAATTATTTGTTGGCAGCTTGATTCGACTTTACCCCCGACGATGAAGCGCGGATTTGATATCATTCCGGCGCAGCCGGAATTGATATAATTCATCGTCTTGGACGCACTAATTACCTAATTTTGTCATTCTGAGTGAAGCGAAGAATCTCAAATTCTTGCCACACCGTTACAATGCGTAAGTCCCGATATCTGAGCTTCTTCGCTTCCCAAAGCCTACCCTCAGAATGACAGAATTACCTTACTCAAAACTATTTAATTCTTACTCCAGTGCTCCAGCACTTTTGAGCAATTTCACCACACTGGAAGAACCCTTAAACTCAGCCAGCATTAAAGCTGTATAATTTCCCGGATTTTTGTGGTTTAGTTCTGCACCAGCCTCAATTAAAATTGTTACTGCCTCAGCATAACCCCGATGTGCTGCCCACATTAAAGCAGTTGCGCCCGAATCATCTAGCAAGTTGACATCTGCACCTTTTTCGACTAATAATTGGACGATCGCAATATGACCGCGATCGCACGCCTTCATTAAAGCCGTTTTCCCCAAATCCGCCGGGACATTGGGATCGGCACCGCCGTCAAGCAAAGCTTTCACCGTCTCGGTATGTCCGTGAAACGCAGCCAGCGTCAAAGCCGTCTCCCCAAAGTTTTTAGCATTCAGAAAATCAGCCGGATTTGAGTTTACTTTTTGCAGCAAAGCCGATACGATCGCACTATGGCCGTGAACAGCCGCCACCAGTAAAGGCGTATCGCCCAACCGATTTCTCGAACCGACACTAGCACCTCGGTTTAAGAGCAATTCCACGACATCTTCGCAGCCTTCAACCACGGCTAAATTCAAAGCAGTTTCATCATCTTTATCCTTAGCGTTGATATCGGCGCCCGCATCGAGTAAGATATGGGCGATCGCCGCATTTCCCCCAGCAGCAGCGGCCATCAAAGCCGTGCCCCCATCTCCATTTTTCACATTCGCATTAGCACCCGCACCAAGCAAAGTTTGCACTACATCAGTATTGCCGGCATCCGCAGCCAAAGTTAAAGCAGTTTCTCCGTTTTTGTCGGGAATTTCGACATCAGCACCAGCAGCCAACAGCGCCTCGACAACAGCCAAATTTCCCGCTGTCGCAGCCAGCATCAAAGCAGTTTTGCTCTCTAGATTTTTAACATTAGCATCCGCCCCACAATTGAGCAAAATTCGCACAATTTCAGCGCTTCCTTGACGGACAGCTAAAAACAGCATAGAATTGTCAGCAACAGCACCCGCATCTGCCAAAGCTTTTACAACAGCTAGATGACCGGATAAAGCAGCTATTTTCAGAGCAGAATCTCCATCTTTATCTTGGACATTTACATCAGCATTAGCATCAAGTAACATCCGCACAACATTGATATCGCCCTTCAGAGAAGCCGCCATCAAAGCCGTACTTCCATCATCATTTTTAGCATTAACATCAGCACCCGCAGCCAGCAACAGCCGCACAGAGTCAGCCTGTTTGTGAGCCGCCGCCAGCATCAAAGCCGTTAGCCCAAAACGCCTGCTCACCTGGTTGACATTAGCGTCATTGTTTAGTAGAGTACGCACGATTTCTGTATAGCCCTTTTGGGCAGCAAACATCAAAGCCGTCGTCCCCTCAGAGTCTTTGGCGTTAGCGTTAACATTCTTAGCGAGTAAAGCTTGGACGTGAATAATGTTGCCAGTCTTGGCGGCTTGAATCAATACAGCGTCTTGTTTAGTGGCAGGCATAATAGTCTCTCATACCGTATATTTTTACCGTCGCACGAGACGGACTGACTGGTATGCTAAGTTTTATGAAGTATGTTTGCTAATCCTCAGAACACTATGAATCTCGAAATTCCTCAGTCAGTGAAAGTTTGGAGCCAATTCATCCACCCAATTTTAATGTGGGTACTGTTGGCTATCTCATTTTATGCTTTGTATCTGGGCATTCAAATCCGACGTACCAGAAGTGCGGAAGGCGAAGTCAAAAAAGAGTTACTTAAGGGCAAATTCAACGTCAAGCACCACCAGATGGGTTCTTTGCTGTTAGCCTTGATGGTTACGGTTGCGATCGTCGGGATGGCCGTCACCTACATCAACAACGGCAAGCTATTTGTCGGGCCGCACTTGCTAGCAGGGTTGGGAATGATGGCCATAATTGCGATCGCAGCCTCGCTGACACCTTTGATGCAAAAAGGCAATGATTGGGCGAGAAACACTCACATCTTTCTGAATATTGTGCTGTTGGGGCTGTTTGGCTGGCAAGCGGTATCAGGCGTGGAAATCCTGCAAAGAATTATCAGCAAAATGTGATAATTTGGGTAAGATTGCTAATTGCTAATTGCTTTGGGGCGATTAGTGATTAGCAATTAAATTGTCCTATTTTTATTTAACCTATAAGGACGAGGCGTTAATTATTTCAAGTGAAAAGCAAATTTTAATCATTCCTTATAAAATAGCGGTAAGGTAATCTGACAATTCTCTATAAACTAGAATTTCTTCAGATTAATTGAATTATTAATTATATTAAATAAAACCTCGGAGCGACCACAAAATAAATACATAAAAATCAGTATTTAAAATGTTGACTTTTTAGTAAAAATGGACTATATTTAATTAAGGAAGGTATGTAGAGTATTAAACTCCTGTTGCAAGATATGGCGCGTGGCGAAACCCTCAGGAAACTATTCAGAAGCTTCTCTCACAATGAAAGAGATGAGTTTTTGGCTGCCGCTAGAGAAATTATTGAAGAAGAAAAAAATAAAAATCATGTCTTACTGGCTAGAGATCTAGAAAAGCTTCTTCTAAATGGGACTGAATACACCAAACCTCTAGCTGCTAATTTGGCACCTTGGAATCAGTTTCCTGAACCTCCTAAAGACAAGGATACTGGACTTTCCTTGCTTAATGTACAACGATTCGATCTTACTTGGGATCGCATCGTACTCAGTGAAAAAATTGTTGATATCCTTCAAGAAATTGTCCTTGAAAACCGCAAGCAAGACATCCTTGTCGCCTATAACCTGAAGGCGAAAAACAAATTGCTTTTCTGCGGCCCACCTGGTTGCGGCAAAACTCAAACCGCAAAAATCCTTTCCAGTGCGTTGGGGCTACCGCTTGTTTATGTGAACTTAACAGCGGTATTCTCTTCTTACTTAGGTCAAACTGCAACTAATCTTCAGAAAATTTTCACCTACATTGAAAACGGTGAGTGGGTTGTTTTGTTCGATGAGTTTGATGCTATCGCCCGCGATCGCGATAACTTAAATGAACACGGTGAGGTCAAACGCCTAGTGAATAGCTTACTACAGCTCATAGATAATGCGACTAATCAAAGTATCTTTGTCGCAGCTACTAATCATGAGAAGCTACTCGACAGTGCAGTTTGGCGACGCTTTGATGAAGTTATTTTCTTTGATAATCCAACAGTTGAACTGCGGACGGCTCTTTTGAGTCGCTATCTGTCTGCGATCCGTTATACTGCTATTGATATATCTAGTTTTGCAGCTCGGCTTGAGAATGCTACTGGAGCAGATATAGAGCGGATCTGCTCTGATGCGATTAAAGCTGTGGTTCTGCGAGGCGAACGTACCTTGACTGCTGATGATTTAGAATTGGCGATCGGGCGTTTTTTAGACAGACAAAGTATAATAGCCAACTCAAAATAATTATTTACGTCTAGACCTAATGGTAAGTAAGTTTGAACATTTGAAATTACCTAGAATAAACATCGAATTACCTCGGCGAGCGAACCCGGGATTTGGCGGTAACAAACGCCCTAATATTAGTGAACATAGTAAGCATTTATTGGGTAAAATTTCCATCTTGACTGAGCCTGTCAAGGAAAAAACGAATCCCTTTCGTTTCGATCCAAAGTTAATTTTTAAGCTAAAAATGGCTAAACAAGGTTATATTTCAGATGATTTGGTGACTTTAACAGGACTTAATTGTTTAGCGCGTGAACCCAACAAAGCTATTGTGGTTTTTTCATCTGATAATGAGCTAACAGAGTTCAAAAAAAGGTTAGAAAATTACAGTCAAATAGAAGATGGGCCTAAATATGAATATTTAGGAGCAATTGATGACGTAGTTCCTCTAGAACGTGAGGATCGCATTGGTCGTCTATTGGAGCTAAAGCCTGTAGAATCAGATGAACTTGCGCCCTTAGATTTGGAGCTGTGGCACACAGGCGATCGCCAAGAAATGCGAAAGTATTTAGATGGTATTACCGAAATACTAGAATATTTGTCCAGTGATACTGCTCCTATGAGAATGAGCGATCGCTACATAGGTGAATATCTCTGTATAGCTCGCATTAAAGTCACTCATGAAGTTTTAGAGCTTTTGCTAGAAGTGGAAATTGTTAAGGAAATCGATCGCCCTCCCCAACCTGCATTTGAAAGCACTGCTGATTATAATCTACCAATTGTTAGTTTTCCAGAAGTTGTTTCCCCACCTGAAGATAATTGTGGCATTCTTGTGATAGATTCTGGCGTACAGCGTGGTCATCCGTTGATTGCTCCAGTGTTGGGTGAAGCTGAAGTATTCCCAGATGCAAACCGGCAATTCATAAAAGGTGGCCCTGACGATGTAAATGGACATGGTACTAATGTCGCTGGAATTGCTATCTATGGAGATGTTGAGAATTGCATTAAACAGCGTTCGTTTGATCCAACAGCTTGGCTATTTTCTGCTCGTGTGACAAACGATGACAACCAATATGATGAGGATCTTCTCGTAGAAACTCAACTCGATCAAGCCATTCGTGCTTTTGTTGAACAGTATCCCAATTGCAAAGTAATCAATATCTCACTGGGTAACGCTGACCAAATTTACAGAGATGGTCTGAAGCAGTTTCGATTAGCTGCAAAGATCGATGAAATTGCTTATCAATACCAAGATAAAAATATTGTTTTTGTAATTTCAGCAGGAAATGCTTTTTATGAAGAGGCAAAATCCGATGAGCAACTACGGACTGATTACCCAAATTATCTGCTGAAAAAGAGCGCTCGAATCATCGATCCTGCAACTTCAGCAATTGCACTAACCGTTGGTTCTTTATCATTTGGTCGCGGTAGCATCACGGAACCTTCTGATGTCGGTCGTCAGGCGATCGCAAAACTACTAGGATACCCTTCTCCATTTACCAGAACTGGCTTTGGAGTGGATGGAATGATTAAGCCCGATGTTGTAGATTTTGGTGGAGATTTAGTATTAGACTTCAGTTATCGAGAAAGTCGAGAAAGTCTGGGTCTACCTAAAACCCCTAAAACCAATATACTTTCAGATAATGTAGCTGGTGTCTCTGTTCGGACTTTATCCAAAGATTACTACAGTTCTTTGTTTCAGCTATGCAGTGGTACAAGCTTTGCTGCTCCTCGTGTTGCTAACCTTGCTGCTCAACTATTCACAAAATACCCGGATGCTAGTTCTAATTTGATTCGGGCACTGATTGTCAATTCTGCGGTTCTTCCTAAAGAAATTCCGCCCGAATTTCAATGTAAAAGTGGGCAGCCTCAGGGTGAAAAGACAAAAACAATTAAGAACCAGCTAGCAATCTATGGTTATGGGCAGCCTGAACTGCAACGTGCAATGTATTCCGCCGAGAACTATGTTGTTCTATCAGAGGATAATATTTCGATAAAAGTAGGAAGTTTTCATATTTACGAAATTCCCCAGTTGCCATCTGATTTCCTGAAGAAACAAGGCACTCGTATATTGTCCATTACCCTCGCATTTGACCCGCCAACCCGTCCGACTCGTGGAGACTCATATCTAGGAGTCACGATGGAATTCGACCTTTTTAAAGGCATCGATCGCGAAATTGTTAGAAATGCTTATGAAACGGCTACCAAGACAAGTTTGCCTGATGAGTCTCCAGACAACACAAAAACAAAGTTAAAGGAAAAACATGGCGCTGGTATTGAAGTCACATTGTCTCCTAGTTCCACTGTGCGGAAAAAAGGAACAATACAAAGGGGGCAAGTAGAAATTTTTGATCGCTCCACAAAATACGATCAAGGAAACATGACCCTAATTGTAAGTTGTAACCGTAAATGGGCCAAACCCGATGAAATTAAAATACAACGTTATGCCTTAGTTGCTTGCATTAGTCATTCCGATCCTACAGTTGATTTATATAATCGTATGAAAAACCAGATAGAACCAAGAGAGAGAATTCGAGGAAGAATTTAACAGGTGATGGAGTAGTGAGAGTAACCATGAAAAAATAGCATAAGAGACAAGAACAGTCCGGGACACACTATCAACATAAAAAAGCCGGTTTCTCGTTCTCATCCTTAACCTAAAATTACGCAATCAGGTTAAGAAACCGGCTTTTTGCCTCAGTCTTAAAGAATTAAATTTCGCCACAACCCTCGAAAGGTTTGCCGATCGCCCCACATCTAACAAAAATTAAAAAAGGCGGCACCCAGATTTGAACTGGGGGTGGAGGTTTTGCAGACCTCTGCCTTACCACTTGGCTATGCCGCCGTTACGTCTGAAATTTGACGTTTTCTTATAGTACACCAAATCTCGAAAATTTTAACATACCTGTCAAAAATTTCGTAAAGCGCAGCTATCCCCTAGGGAATCGCCCTTTTTTCCCATATCCCCAAAACCCTTGTAGGAAGGTATTCTAGAACTACATCGATCGCCCGCAACACCAGCCATGACACCAGTTTCTCCCTTACTCGTCGCCCAAATCACCGACACTCACTTGTTTGCAGAGATCGATCGAGAATGGAAAGGCCTCTCAACAACCCGCACCCTCCAAGCAGTTCTCGATCGCTTGCAACAGATACAGCGGCCGCCCGACTTACTCCTACTCACAGGCGACTTGTCGCAAGACGAAACACCCGAATCCTACCAGCGCCTCGTCTCCCTCATCGCCACCCTCGGAATACCCGCCTACTGGATACCTGGGAACCACGACAACATCCCAGTCATGGCAGAAATCTTAAATCAACCGCCCCTTTCCCCAGAAAAATCATGGATGCTAGGAAACTGGCAATTTCTATTACTCTCGAGTGTGGAAGCCGGATGCGACGGCGGGCGGCTTTCCCCAGAAAGCTTGCATTGGCTCGACTCTCAACTGCAACAAACGGGCGATCGACCTGTTATCATTGCCTTGCACCATCACCCGCTGCCGATCGACTCTGAAATCATGGATGGAATGATGCTGCACAATGCCGATGAATTTTTAGCAATTGTCGATCGATACCCTCAAATCAAAATAGTCCTCTGCGGCCACATTCACCAAGAATTCCACCAACAGCGGGGCTCAGTTACCTACTTGGGGACACCCAGCACCTGCATCCAACTTTTACCCAAAAGCCATCCGATTATAGTTGACGAAATCCCGCCCGGATTTAGATTGCTTGAATTGGCGATCGACGGTACTTGGAGCACAAGAGTTGAGCGAGTCGCCGAAGTATTGCCACCCTTTTAATAATTTTCGATAGCCTAAAAATTTATATCAAATTTACATTTTTTTGTCAATCCATCAACAGATAGATTGTTGTGACCAACCCCATCTATTATGATAATTATTGGCTATAGATTGCAGGCATAGCTAGAGGGCTCGGCAACGAACAAAAATATATCTAGCAACATTACAAAACAGGAAAAACTAAATATATGTCTGAACTAAATGGCGTGATGATGCAGTATTTCCACTGGTACAGCCCCGCTGACGGGAACCTGTGGAATCAGCTAGCGGAATCTGCCAAAGATTTAGCCAAAATAGGCATTACATCCCTTTGGTTGCCACCCGCCTATAAAGGAACAGACGGCGCCCAGGAGGTAGGTTACAGCGTCTACGACTTATTCGATTTAGGCGAATTCGACCAAAAAGGGTCAGTACCCACGAAATACGGGACAAAAGATGAGTATTTGCGCGCGATTAAAGCTGCACAAGATGCAGGAATTCGGATTTATGCCGATGTTGTCTTCAACCACAAATTAGGTGCCGATGCAGAAGAAGAAGTCGAAGCTACACCCTTCCATCCCGAAGACCGCAATGCCCCAGTAGGCGAATATCAAAAAATCAAAGCTTGGACGCATTTTACCTTCCCCGGCCGCGACAAAAAATATTCCAGCATGGAGTGGCATTGGTGGCATTTTGACGCCATTGATTACAACATTTACAACACAGAAACCCATGCCGTTTACCTGCTAAAAGGCAAAGAATTCGATCAAGGAGTAGACTTAGAAAAAGGTAATTATGACTACCTGATGGGTTGCGATTTAGATATGGACAACCCAGAAGTCACCGGCGAATTAAAATACTGGGGTGAGTGGTATGTCGATACAACAAACGTTGACGGCTTTCGCTTCGATGCCGTCAAACACGTATCAGCAAAATTTTTCCAAGAATGGTTGGAACACGTCCGCCACTATGCCCAACGCGACCTATTTGCCGTCGGCGAATATTGGTCTTACGAAGTGGAAGCTTTGCACTACTTCATCGAAGCAACGGAGGGTAAAGTCTCCTTATTTGACGCGCCCCTCCACTACAACTTCCACGCTGCTAGCAAGGCCGGCAATAGCTACGACTTGCGAACAATTTTTGATAACACCCTCGTCCAACAGCAACCAGCCCTCGCCGTTACCTTGGTTGACAACCATGATTCCCAACCCTTACAATCCCTAGAATCAGTTGTCGAGCCTTGGTTTAAACCCCTTGCCTACGCTTTAATCCTGCTGCGGCGCGAAGGATATCCGTGCATTTTTTACCCGGATTATTACGGCGCTAACTATAAGGATAAAGCAAATGATGGCAATGAATACGAGATTTGGTTAGACCAACATCAGTTTATGGTAGATAAATTCTTGTTAGCGCGCCAAACTTATTCCTACGGCAATCAGTACGATTATTTCGACCACCCCAACACTATTGGCTGGACGCGACTTGGAAATGAAGAACATCCAGGCGGCATGGCTGTGCTACTCAGTAACGGAGGCGATGGCACTAAGTTTATGGAAGTCGGACAGCCGAATCGAACTTATATTGACATCACCGAACACATCCAAGAACCGATCACGACGAATGAGGATGGTTGGGCTGATTTTAGGTGTAACGCCGGTTCAGTCTCTGTCTGGGTTCCGCAGCCGTAAGGACTGTGTTAACAGCAAAAAGTAAAAAGCAAGATATGTTTTTACTTTTTGCTTTCATATTTTTGATAACTAAAATCTATCTATAGTTAGGACTAAAGCTCTCTCTTTAGTCCTATTTTTAGAATGTGCGATCGTGTATAATATGATTTTACATAAAAAATAATTATGAAACTTTCACAAAAAGTTGCCGTTATTACTGGCGGAGGGTCGGGAATTGGTCGTGCAGCGGCAATTTTAATGGCCAAGGAAGGCGCAAAAGTTGCTGTTATCAATCGCACTTTAGAAACCGGGCAAGAAACCGTCCGCCAGTTGGTCGATGAAGGAGGCTGCGGGCTAGCTATTGCAGCAGATGTGGCCGATTATATGCAAATGCAACAGGCATTTCAAACCATTTTTGATGAATATCAAAGAATTGATATTGTGTTGGCAAATGCAGGTATTAACGGTGTATGGTCGCCCATAGAAGAGATAGAACCCGAAGAGTGGGACAAGACAATTAATACCAACCTCAGAGGAACATTTTTGACTGTTAAGTATGCTGTTCCTTATCTGAAAAAACAAGGAGGTTCCATCGTCATTACATCGTCGATTAATGGCACCAGAAGTTTCAAGAAAGTTGGGGCCACAGCTTACGCTTCCACCAAAGCGGCCCAAGTAGCTTTAGCGAAAATGCTGGCGCTAGAACTTGCTCCCAGCCAAATCAGAGTCAATGTTATATGTCCGGGCGCGGTGGAGACTTCCATTGAGGAAAGCACGGTTAAGCGCCATCTTGATGACATTCCACTCGAGCCTGATTCCCTTCAAGACCTGATTCCTTTGACGGATAATACCCCCGGTTCTAGCGAACAAATCGCCCAATTAGTTTTATTTTTAGTATCCGATGCGTCCAGCTTTATCACAGGTACTGAAGTCTGGATTGATGGTGGCGGTTCTTTGATTTAAAATCTCTATAGCAGCAATTTAAAGAATGTTGCTACCAATTACCCATTACCCATAATTAATGACTGAATATCAAGCAATTTGGTCACAAGCCCCCGGATTTATCAGTAGGCTCAATTCTTCAATCTAAAATCTAAAATCTAAAATCTAAAATCGATTGACTCTCCATTGTTTGACAGCAGTTTGCAATGTCTGCAGCAGCCACTTATCGTACTGAGGATAAACAGGCAAACGCTTTACGAGTTGCCATCCCGATGCTGCTAAAATTTCTGTTAAAGTTTGGTGTTGCAGGTGAGGATAATCGGGATTAACTTCATCCCGCGGCCCAATTCCTCCTAAATCTCTAGCACCTGCTTCTAAACAAGCCAGCAATATGTCTGGCTGTGCAACTAAATTTGGGGGAATTTGCAGCCTGATTTCAGATGGTAAAATGCTGCGGGCGATCGCAATTACTTCGGGCATTTTTGTAGCATCAAAAACTTCACCGTCCCAACTTTGCTGATTTCCCGGACTGTGTGGCTGGAGGATAACTTCTTGAATGTGATTGTAACGCGAATGAATCCGGGCGATCGCCTCCAGCGTCTCAATCCAATCTGCCTCACTTTCCCCAATTCCCAGCAGCAAACCAGTTGTAAACGGAATCTTCAATTCCCCAGCCCATTCTAACTGTTGCAGCCGCAGCGCCGGCACTTTACTCGGTGCGTGTCGGTGAACAGTTTGTAACAAATGTGGCGCAAGCTGTTCTAGCATCAGCCCCATCGATACATTCACCTGTTTTAACTGTGCCATCTCCTCAAAGCTGAGCGGTCCGACATTAGTATGCGGCAAAAATCCCAGAGCAAGTGCCAGTTCGCACAACTCGTAAATCCGCTGCAACCAAGCTTTTCGCCGTTGACTGTGAGGATGTACCTCGCCACTGAGGATGAGAATTTCAATTACACCTTGAGTTTGCAAGAACTTGAGCTGTTTTTCGGCTTCTGGTAGTGTCAGCCAAGGACTTTGCAGGGGTTCGACCCGAAAATTGCAATAGGTGCAGCGGTTAAAACACTCGTAAGTGGGAACCAGAGTATAAGCAGGGCTGTAGGTGACGGTGCGGGACATTCCTTGGGACTTTTATCGATCGGACTTACGCAACAACATATATCTGTGCAGTGCGAGTTTTGCGGTTGGCGATCGCAACCCTTCATCTATCTTAACACTGACGCAAGCCCGGAATCTCGTTGCCCAGGTAGATTATGAGTATTCTTCATTTGTGGGCGATCGTCCACGAATTCCGCCTTCTGCTTTTAAACTCCCTATACAGTAAGCTTTCGGGCTTATGATAACTATAACTTATAATGGATATAAGAAAAACTGTGCTTAAAACTCCTTTACAAACGGAAATAAAAGCTTTATGTTTATTTACATGGCGGAACACAAAGCCGTCACGAACATTGAAAACAAAATAAAGCAATCATAAACAAAT
>NZ_JAUBRO010000054.1:0-44560 GCF_036701945.1 Microcoleus sp. MON1_C1
TTTGCTCAACAATAGCTCAAAGCTACTATTCTGCTTTTTTTAAGCATTTATACTTATTGCAAAAGTGACACGCTCCCTAACAAGTCAGACTTAGCTGTAGCAAACAGTGGATCAAACAACGTATCGATCCTTTTGGGGACAGGCACTGGCAACTTTGGAGATCCTACTAACTTTAATGCGGGGACAAGTCCGTATTCTGTTACAGTCGGAGACTTTAACAGCGATAACAAGTCAGACTTAGCTGTAGCAAACAGCGGATCTAACAATGTATCAATCCTGTTGGGAAATGGTACGGGCAGTTTTGATGCGGCTGCCAACTTTGGGGCGGGGACAACTCCGAATTCCGTTGCTGCGGGGGACTTTAACGCTGACGGCAAGACAGACTTAGCTACGGCAAACAACCAATCTAATAACGTCTCGGTTCTACTGAATCTGGTGGCAAATTTCGGTGCAGCTAACTATAGTGCGATCGAAGGAAGCACCGATACGGTAGTTAATGTACCCGTAACTCTCAATGCTACTCCTGCTGTCGATGTTACAATCCCGATCGCACTTAACCCCAGCAGTACAGCAACCCAAAATTCAGACTACACTTTTTCACCCGCCACTCTCACATTCAGTGCAGGTACCAACACCCTGACTCAGAATGTTGCTGTCACTGTCAAAGCTGACAATATCCCAGAAAATGCCGAAACAGCGGTGTTAAACTTTGGTACGATTACTGATGGGATTGCAGGTACAACAAAAGAAACAACACTAACTATTCCGGCCAATGACGCTATAGATTACGCCATCGCTGCCGGTACTGCCAGCCTCGCCGAAGGCAACAGTGGCACTACTCCCGTTACTTTTACCGTGACTCGCAGCGGCGGGATTGATGCTGCCAGCAGTGTAAATTATGCAATTGGAGGAACTGCTACAAACAGCAGCGATTACAACAATATCGGCGGAACTTCTGGGGGAACTAGCATTACTGGTACGGTTAATTTTGCGGCGGGCGAGACATCGAAAACTATTACTTTAGATGTGTTGGGCGATGCCATAATTGAACCGGATGAAACTATTACTGTTACTCTCTCAAATCCGGTTGCGCCCGGCCCGACTCCGACTATTACCGCTGCTACCGCTACAACTATGATCGGTAATGATGACACTGCCGGAGTCACCGTCAATGCTGCCAGCGGATTAGTGACGACAGAAGCAGGCGACAGCGCTACATTTACCGTTAAACTTAACAGTCAACCCAGTGCTAATGTTAGCATTGATTTGAGCAGTTCCAATCCCGAAGAAGGAACAGTTTCTAGCAATAGTTTAACTTTCACGCCTGCCAACTGGAATGAACTGCAAACAGTAAAGTTGACTGGTGTTGACGACAGCATTACTGATGGTAGTAAAACTTACAATATTGTCACTGCTGCCACTGTCAGTAACGACACTAATTACAGCAATCTTAATCCCGATGATGTCAGCGCCAGCAACAGCGATAATGAAACTCCTGGCATTACGATTAATCCTACCAGTACGACTGCAACGGAAGGCGGTGCAAATGGAAGTTACAGCGTTCAGTTAAATACTCAACCGATCGCACCTGTTACGATTAACTTGGCTACAGGCAGTCAAATTCAGCCGATCGCTGCACTTACTTTTACCGCGAATAATTGGAATGTAGCTCAAACTGTTGCGGTTGCTGCTGTTGATGACAATGCAGTTGAAGGAAATCATGCGGGTGCGATCGACCATACTGCTACCAGTAGCGATGTTAATTATAACAGCATCACAATAGAGCCGGTTAGCGTCGCCATTACTGATAACGACTCCCCAGGCGTTTCTATTAACCCCACTACTGCGAGTGCAACGGAAGGCGGTGCAACTGGAAGTTACAGCGTTCAGTTAAATACTCAACCGATCGCACCTGTTACGATTAACTTGGCTACAGGCAGTCAAATTCAGCCGATCGCTGCACTTACTTTTACCGCGAATAATTGGAATGTTGCTCAAACTGTTGCAGTTGCTGCGGTGGACGACAATGCAGTTGAAGGAAATCATGCAAGTGCGATCGACCATACTGCTACCAGTACCGATGTTAACTATAACAGCATCACAATAGAGCCGGTTAGCGTCGCCATTACTGATAACGACAATACGCCAACACCGATAACTCCCACCCCAACACCGATAACTCCCACCCCAACCCCAACACCGATAACTCCCACCCCAACACCGATAACTCCCACCCCAACACCGATAACTCCCACCCCAACACCGATAACTCCCACCCCAACACCAATACCTCCCAGCCCAACACCAATACCTCCCACCCCAACACCGCTACCTCCCACCCCAACACCGATACCTCCCACCCCAACACCGCTACCTCCCACCCCAACACCGATACCTCCCACCCCAACACCGATACCTCCCACCCCAACCCCAACCCCAACACCGATACCTCCCACCCCAACACCGGTACCTCCAACAGTCACACCTGCTGGAATTACTGTTAATCCTGCAAGTGGATTAATCACACCAGAAGCAGGCAAAACAGCAACATTTGATGTCACACTCAACAGCCAACCTAATGCTGATGTCAAAATAGATTTAGAAAGTTCCAATACAGCAGAAGGAACAGTTTCACCTGTATCGCTGACATTCAATTCTGGTAACTGGAATTCACCGCAGACTGTAACGGTGACAGGTGTTAACGACAGTGTTGTTGACGGGGATAAAACTTACACTATTGTTACTGCCCCTGCTGTCAGTACGGATAACACATACTCTGGGTTAAATGCACCGGATCTTGCAGTTAGCAATGCCGATAATGATACTAGCAATAGCACCTTTGACGTTGACCCTGTAACTGGTCAGGAATACAAATCCGGTGAACTTTTAGTTAAGTTAAGAAGATCTAACACCAACGAAGCTACAATCGAAAGCGATTTATTTGCAGCTAATGGTGCGATCGAAGTCGAAAACCTTGTACCTCCAAATCCTCCCTCTAACGCCATTAATTCTGCATTCCAAAGTGCTACATTTTTTCCCAGTAGTGCGTTCCCATTGGGAAATTTTGCGTTTCCAAACTTACAGTTTAACTCAACACAAGAGCAATTACCACAATGGCGAGTGGTGAAAATAGCTGCCAATACAGATCTGCAACAGGTTAAAGCAAACTTAGCTCAAGATCCCAGAGTGGAAGCGGTTGAACTTAATTACACTCTATCGCTCGACCAGTTTTCCAATATATTTAACTTCAGCCAGTTACTCAACGATATATCGATTGATGAAACGCCAAGCGATCCGCGACTTAATCAACTTTGGGGTTTGAATAATACCGGACAAAGTAGCGGAACTTTCGATGCTGATATTGATGCACCAGAAGCCTGGGATCTGCAAAAAGGTAGCACAAATGTGGTAGTAGCAGTAATTGATACGGGTGTGGACTACAACCACCAAGACCTTGCTGCTAATATCTGGAGGAATACGGGGGAAATAGCGGGTGATGGCATTGACAACGACGGCAACGGTTACAAAGATGACGTGCGCGGCTACAATTTTGTAAATGATAATAACGATCCAACGGACATAGATAGTCACGGAACTCATGTTGCGGGGACTATTGGGGCAGTTGGCAATAACAACATTGGCGTTGTGGGCGTGAGTCAAAATGTTAGCATCATGCCTTTAATGGTTTTTCAAAAAAACGCTGAGGGCAAATTGGGCGTTCCAATAGGCACCCTAGCAAAAGCTATTAACTATGCGATCAAAAAGGGTGCAAAGGTGATTAACGCTAGTTTAGGAGGTAGTTCTTTCGACCAACTTACAAAAGATGCGATCGACGATGCTAATAAAAAGGGCGTTTTGTACGTGGCGTCAGCAGGTAATGATGGTAAGAACAATGATAATGAGGCACGCTACCCTTCCGGCTACGATCTCCCTAATATCATTGCGGTAGCAAACACAACTCGCAATGACGGGTTAGCTTCAAACTCCCACTATGGAAAAACTTCAGTAGACTTAGGGGCTCCAGGAAGCGATATTCTTAGTACGATTCCAGGGAATCAGTACGCTTTCTACAGTGGAACTTCAATGGCGGCTCCCCACGTAGCGGGAGCGGCAGCCCTACTTTTAGCTCAAAACCCCAACTTGAGTGTTACGCAGCTAAAAGATATCTTAATGAACACTACAGACCCGCTTACTGCTCTGAATGGAAAAACGGTTAGTGGAGGGCGTTTAAATATTCGCAGAGCTCTCAATCATCCACCAGTGCTAAACAGGGGTCAGACTACAACCCCCTGGCACTATAAATATCTAAATGTCAGCGATTCATCGACATTCAACTACACTTTTCCTTGGAACACTTTTAGCGACCCAGATCCGGGGGACACCCTTACCTATTCAGCCACCCTCAACAATAATCAACCTTTACCTTATTGGTTGAGATTCAACCCCAATACCCGCACCTTTAATGGCACAATTCCTGGGCGGCAAGATTTGGAAATTAAATTAACAGCGACGGACACAGCAGGTGCAAGTGCGAGCGATGTGATTAAGCTGACACTTAGCGAGAAAGGTGTCGTGGTTGACGGATACATTGCCGGTGCGACTTTGTTCTTCGATGCTAACAAGAACGGGGTACTGGATGGCAACGAACCCTCAACTACTACGGACTCCAACGGTGAATATCAGCTCGATATCCCCTTCGAGACTTTCGACACCAATACAAACGGAGAACTCGACCCAGAAGAAGGGCATTTAGTTGCCACTGGAGGCACTGATACCGCTACTGGATTGCCTTTAGAAACACCCGTTACCGCACCTGCTGATGCTACTGTTGTCACGCTGTTAACCAGTTTGGTAGCAGATTTAATGGATGGGGGAATTGAACTCGATCGCGCGCAATCTCTGGTTAAATCTTCTCTTGCCATTCCCACTGAAGTTGACCTGATTAACTTAGACCCCATCAAGGCTACCAACAACAACCAACCGGGCGGAGTACAAGTCTTATCAGAAATGGTGAAAGTCCAAAACTTCATCACCCAAGCTGCCGCTTTGATTGATGGTGCTTCTAGTGCCGCTACGAAGGATCTTGTCAAAGCTGTTGTCAGTGCAATTACGACTCCAATTCAATCCGGCACAGTTTTAAACCTCAGCAATGCAGCCACTTTAGAACCGATAATTCAGCAAGCTGCCGCGAAAATCCAGCAAATTGATCCCAGTTTTGACAGTCAAAAATTCACCCAAATTATCTCGCAAGCTGCGACAGTAATGGCAACAGCAAATCAACGCATTGATACTGCTGTCTCCAGCACAACAACCTCAATTCCTGAAGCAGTCGCCCGCGTCCAAACAGTAACTTTGGGCGCAACTACTCAAGACTTCAAAGCTATTGGTGCGGGAACTAAGACAATTTCTCAGGTAGTTGCTGAAAATACTGGTGCTGCTTTAGATGCCAAAATTCAAGCTGTGACATTATCTGCTGGGATTGCAACTCCTGTTATCAGCGGCGACGCAGATTTGGGCAGCAATTCCCCAGATCGAATTCTCGGTACAAGCGGCGACGATATCCTCACGGGCGACAGCGGGAATAATGTTTTGATGGGCATGAGGGGCAACGATTCGGTTGACGGAACCGGAGGTAATGACACTCTTTTCGGAGGCAAAAATAGCGATAATTTGCTAGGAAGTAGCGGTGATGATGTCTTGTTTGGTAATCGCGGTGATGATTTGTTGGATGGCGGTTTGGGAAATGATAGTTTGACGGGAGGGAATGGGGTCGATCGATTCCTGCTTGCTACCAATTCCGGGGCTGATACTATTACTGACTTTGAAGTCGGCAAAGACTTGTTAATCTTGGGTAAAGGGCTGACTTTCTCGCAATTGTCAATTACTCAAGAAAACACTTCAATATTAATCCGTTTCTCAGCAACCGGAGAAATTTTAGCTGCTCTCAATGGGGTGACGGCAAGTGCGATCGGTGCCACCAACTTTGGCTCAATCTAATGTCTGGTAATAGGTAGGATATCTAACCCGGATTGGTATTACCCATTACCCGGCTGTTGCACGGGTAAAATCCCTGAAACTACACCAACGATGACACAATCGACGCCTAACTTTGAATGGCTCAAACAATTCGGCACACCCGGTGAGGATGACCTCCAAGGCACAGGGATTGACAGTGCAGGCAATCTCTATCTGATAGGAAATGCCTACGGCTTTTTTGGTGGCACAAATCCAAGTAGCAATACCTGGATAACCAAATATGATACCGGTGGCAATCAGTTGTTGTCGGTCAAGCAGTTAACGAATCAATCTTCGAGCAAAGTGACAGTAGATAGTGCGGGCAATGTCTACCTCGCAGGAACCAATGCTACGCCTTCACCGCAGGGGTTTTTTGAGGAATACGACGCTTGGGTAGCTAAGTATGACAGCACCGGCAACCAGTTGTGGTTCGAGCAGTTCGACTTCAGTGAATATGATGAGTATCCATCCGGCATAGCAGTGGATAATGCTGGCAATGTCTACCTGACAGGAATAACAGGATCTAACGATTCATCTTTTGGTCGAGCTGGAGGTCCCCAAATACCCTGGGTAGCTAAGTATGACGGCAGTGGCAACCGATTGTGGTCGAAGGGTATCAATACCGATCCTGGCCCTAGCACTGGCGAGGCCTTCCCCTATGGCATGAAGGTTGACAGCAGTGGCAATCTCTACCTGGTGGGGAAAGATGTTAAGAATTTCGGTGGCAACTTTGTAATTGGAGCAAGTGTTAGTAACACCTGGGCAACTAAGTACGACAGCAATGGCAATCAATTGTGGCTCCAGCAATTGGGGACTATTCCTTCTCCACCTGACTACAATGTATCAACATTGCCCTCAGACTTGGCAGTGGATAGCGCTGGCAATCTCTACTTGACGGGAACAGCCAACGGCGCTTTGGGAGACAGCAATAACAAAAGTAAAGATATTTGGGTAACTAAGTATGACAGCCATGGCAATCGGTTGTGGCTGAAACAATTCGGGACTGCTGAATCTGACGAGTCCTTTGACTTAAAACTCGATCTGGCTGGCAATATCTACCTGACAGGAACAACCAAGGGTGCTTTGGGAGGCTCAAATGCCGGTAGTGAAGATATTTGGGCGGCTAAGTACGACAGCAATGGCGATCGGTTGTGGCTCCAGCAATTCGGGACTCGTGAAGATGATTCTCCCTCAAACTTAGTAGTGGATAGCGCTGGCAATCTCTACCTGACGGGAGAAACCAAAGGCGCTTTGGGAAGTCCTAATGCAGGCGATCGAGATATTTGGGCAACTAAGTACGACAGTAATGGCAATCGGTTGTGGCTCCAGCAATTCGGGGCTGCGGAATCTGATTATCCCTTAAACTTAGAACTTGATCGCGCTGGCAATGTCTATTTGACCGGAGAAACTAAGGGTGCTTTGGGAGGTCCCAATGCCGGCGGTAATGATATTTGGCTTGCTAAACTCGGCACGATCGCAGAGGCAGTTACGCCAACACCAATTATCGGTACTGATGGTGACGATTTCCTTGCAGGCGATCGCCGCAACAATACTATCAGCGGTAAACAGGGAAATGATAGCCTCAGCGGTTTTGATGGTAACGATCAGATGTACGGCAATTTAGGAAATGATTGTCTCGAAGGTAGCAAAGGGAATGACAGTCTCTATGGTGGCAAGGGTAATGATACTTTGCTTGGAGGTAATGGTGATGATTTGTTGGATGGCGGTTTGGGAAATAATAGTTTGACAGGAGGGAAGGGAGTCGATCGATTCCTGCTTGCTGCCAATTCTGGGATTGATACTATTACCGATTTTGAAGATGGCAAAGATTTGCTAAGACTCGACAGCGGTCTTACTTTCTCGCAACTTTCTTTGGTCACTAGCAGCAGTGCAATTTTAATTCGCTTGACTGCAACTGGCGAAATTTTAGCTACTCTCAATGGGGTGAGTGCTAACCAAATTAGCATCGCCGATTTCAGTTAAAAAGTCCTGACCGCACGGGTAGCCAGAAACCGGATTTTTTAGGGCAATACTTCTCACTCACCCGCAGGTTCAGTAAAAAACCCGGTTTCTTTGGTAAGTACATCCAGGACTGTTCAAGATCGAGCGACCTTTTGCATCAGTTTAACAGCTCCAAACATCAAAAATTAGTGCGGTCAATTAATAGGTAAATGAATCATGTCTACTTTCAGTACCGCAACCAACTTTCTTGTCAGCAGAATTCCCAATTCAGTTGTTGTAGGAGACTTTAACAAAGATGGCAAACCGGATATCGCCACATCCAACGGCGTATCTGCAGGCATCTCCATCCTGTTGGGGGATGGCACTGGCAGCTTTGGGACTGCCACCGACTTTTATGTCGGATTGTCCCCCTCCTCCCTTGTCTTGGGAGACTTTGACAGCGACGGCAACCAGGATATAGCTGTACCCTATGGCCAATCGGTAAAGGTGCCTAACTCTTTCCAGGTAGCGATCCTGTTGGGAAATGGCACAGGTAGGTTTGGTCCCGCCACCAGCTTTTACAAAGGGTCAAATGGTTTTTCTGCTGTTGCTGTGGGTGACTTTAACGGGGACGGAAAGACAGATATAGCTGCGACAAACGACTACTTTAGCGACGTTTCGATCCTGTTAGGGACGGGTACAGGCAGCTTTGGGGCTGCTACTAAGTTTAATACGGGGACAAAAAAAAATCCGCAGTCTGTCGTCGCGGGAGACTTTAATGCTGATGGCAAGCTAGACCTAGCTACGGCAAACATCGAGTCTAACAATATTTCAATTCTATTGGGGACAGGTACAGGCAGCTTTGGAGTCCCTACTAACTTTAGTGCGGCTACAAAGCCACAGTTTGTTACAGTTGGAGACTTTAACAGCCATAACAAATCGCACTTATAGAT
Source organism: Microcoleus sp. MON1_C1 (assembly GCF_036701945.1). Lineage (NCBI taxonomy): Bacteria > Bacillati > Cyanobacteriota > Cyanophyceae > Oscillatoriales > Microcoleaceae > Microcoleus > Microcoleus sp. MON1_C1. The sequence goes on from NZ_JAUBRO010000054.1 coordinate 8,910, forward strand.
ACCTAAACCTGCCATTGTTTATTCAGGAAATTAGGGATGCAAGATGATGAAATTTATAGGTGTACAGAAACACATGAATTTACCAAGGCTGATAATAGTTGCTTTAAATGCGATCTTACTCCTACTGGGAAATGCGCTTTACTCCGAAATTGCGACAGCGCAACAGGAAAACAATAGGCGAACATTTGCCGATTGGTGCTACCAAAAAGCTGATTTGAGTCCTGAAACTAAACATACTGTTAATCTGCTGTTAAAGGAAGCAGGGACTACTGAGTGCAAGGAGGCAGATCGGAAACTTTCGAGTCTTACGAAACTCTCCCTCAGCCACAATCAGATCAGCGACATCAAACCGCTAGCATCCTTGATTAACCTGAAGGAACTCAACCTCAATGTCAATACAATCAGTGACATCAAACCGCTAGTATCCTTGATTAACCTGAAGGAGATCCACCTCATCGAAAATGCGATCAGCGACCTCAAACCGCTAGCATCCTTGACTAACCTGACTCGGCTAGAAATCAGCGACAATGAGATCGGCGATATCAAACCACTAGCATCCTTGACTAAACTGACTCGGCTCGACCTCAGCGGCAATGGGATGGGCGATATCAAACCGCTAGCATCTTTGACTAACCTGACACAGCTCACCCTCAGCCGTAATGGGATGGGCGACATCAAACCGCTAGCATCTTTGACTAACCTGACACAGCTCACCCTCAGCCGCAATCAGATCAGCGACATTAAACCGCTAGCATCCTTGACTAACCTGACTGTGCTTTTTCTCAGCGAAAATCCGATCAGCGACATCAAACCGCTAGCATCCTTGACTAACGTGACTGTGCTTTTTCTCAGCGAAAATGGGATCAGCGACATCAAACCGCTAGCATCCTTGACTAACCTGACTTGGCTCGTCCTCAGCGAAAATGCGATCAGCGACATCAAACCGCTAGCATCCTTGACTAAACTGAATCAGCTCGACCTCAGCGAAAATATGATCGGCGATATTAAACCGCTAGCATCTTTGACTAACCTGACTGTGCTTTTTCTCAGCGAAAATGGGATCAGCGACATCAAACCGCTAGCATCCTTGACTAGCCTGACTGCGCTCCACCTCGGCGGTAATGGGATCGGCGATATCAAACCGCTAGCATCTTTGACTAACCTGACTGTGCTGGGTCTTAGCAACAATGGGATCGACGATATCAAACCGCTAGCATCCTTGACTAACCTGACTGTGCTTTTTCTCAGCGGAAATCCGATCACACCCAAAAGTTGCCCAATCAAGCCAGAGTTTATCTGTAATTGGTAAGAAGGAAAACGAGAAAGAGTAGAAAAACTTTGGGGGTCTTAAAATGTCTTACTTTTGTATTACAAACTGTCTAACACTCATACCCCAACAGTCTAGCTTTTGTCTCAGGAAATTAGGGATGCAAGATGATGAAATTTATAGGTGTACAGAAACACATGAATTTACCAAGGCTGATAATAGTTGCTTTAAATGCGATCTTACTCCTACTTGGAAATGCGCTTTACTCCGAAATTGCGACAGCGCAACAGGAAAACAGTAGACGAACATTTGCTGATTGGTGTCGCCAAGCTGATTTGACTCCTGAAGCTAAACATACTGTTGAGGTGCTGTTGGAGAAAGCTGAGACTACTGAGTGCGATGCGGCGGGTCGGAAACTTTCGAGTCTCACGGAACTCGACCTCAACTTCAATAAAATCAGCGACATCAAACCGCTAGCATCTTTGACTAACCTGACACGGCTCTTCCTCATCCACAATAAAATCAGCGACATCAAACCGTTAGCATCCTTGACTAACCTGACTTTTCTCTGGCTCATCAGCAATCAAATCAGCGACATCAAACCATTGCAATCCTTGACCAACCTGACTCATCTCTCGCTGGACAGCAATCAAATCAGCGACATCAAACCATTGCAATCCTTGACCAACCTGACTCATCTCTCGCTGAACAGCAATCAAATCAGCGACATCAAACCTTTGGAATCTTTGACTAACCTGACTCATCTCTCCCTTGACTACCATCTAGTGCTTCCCTTACAACCAGATAACTCGCCTGAGTTCGTCCCCGAAAACAATCCAAGCAGCGACATCCAACCCTTGGAATCCTTGACTAACCCAACTGAACCCGTCCTCGACAACGCCCAAATCAGCGACATCAAACCCTTACAATCTTTGACTAACCTGACTGAGCTCTCCCTCAGCGGCCGTGAAATCAGCGACATTAAACCGCTAGCATCTTTGACTAAACTGACGCTGCTCGACCTCGATAACAATCAAATCAGCGATATCAAACCGCTAGCATCTTTGACTAAACTGACTGATTTGGCACTCAGAAACAATTCTATCAGCGACATCAAACCATTGCAATCTTTGACTAATCTGACTAATCTCTACCTCAGTGGAAATCCGATCACTCCCAAAACTTGCCCGATCGAGCCAGAGTTTATCTGTAATTGGAACGAGCAAGAGTAGCAAAACTTTGGGGGGCTTAAAATGTCTTACGTTTGTATTACGAACTGTCTAACACTCATTCCCTGAGATTCTAGCTTTTGAGACAGAAGCTAGATTGTTGCACAGGGTAAGACTAAACGGGGAAACTCAAGCTCTAGACCGAGATGAAATCTTCAGAACCGATGAGATTGAGAGCAACACCTGTCAAAGAAGCTAAAACTTCACCGCCGCTGGCTAATCTAATTAATGTGCCGTCAGTTGCTGGCAAAATTGATAGCTGTCGGAAGTTCAAGCCATTGATTAATTGCAGGGTATCTTGACCGTTGGCGAAATCAGAGATTGTATCAACTCCCAATCCCGCACCTAAAACAAATACGTCGTTGCCCGCCCCGCCAACGAGAATATCGCTTCCCAAACCGCCGTTGAGGGTGTCAAAACCTTTGCCACCAGACAGGTTGTCGTTGCCACCCCCACCAGTGAAGATATCGTTGCCCCGCAAACCGTTGATGATATCGTTGCCGTTGGTGCCAGTCAGGATGTCGTTGCCGTTGGTGCCGTTGATGTTGTTATCAGGAGGATTATTGCCTGGAGTGTTGCCGATGTCAGAAACAAAGACATCGCGGGTATTGTTAGTATCCCCCGCCACGAGGTTAGAGGCATCTGATTCAAACGCTACTTTCCGCCCATCTGCTGAGATGGAGGCGTGGAAGGAGTCATTGGTTCCCTGATTGCCTGCTGCATCTATTGACACACGAGTGGTGATATTGGTGAGCGTGTCCCGCACGAAGATGTCGTTGGCATTGTTCGTATCCCCCTGCACAAGGTTGGACGCAGAAGAAAGAAACGCCACAAACCGCCCATCGGATGAAATGGAGGGATCATAGGAGTAGCTGTTCGCCTGATTGCCTGCTGAGTCAACAGAGACGCGGGTAGTTGTATTGGTGAGCGTGTCCCGCACAAAGATGTCGTTTCTATTATTCGTATCCCCCGGCACGAGGTTGGACGCATTAGAATGAAACGCCACAAACCGCCCACTGGCTGAGATGGAGGGGGAGGAAGAGCTGTCGAGAGCTTGATTGCCTTCTGAGTCAACAGAGACATGGGTAGTTGTATTGGTGAGCGTGTCCCGCACGAAGATGTCGTTTCTATTATTTGTATCCCCCGGCACAAGGTTAGTGGAATACGAATCAAACGCTACAAACCTCCCGTCGGCTGACATCGAAGGGCTTGAGGACCCGCTAGCTGAGAGGCGGCCTTGGGGGACGGAGGCATTGTTCGCCTGATTGCCTGCTGAGTCAACAGAGACGCGGACGGTGGTACTGGTGAGCGTGTCTCGCACGAAAATATCAGGGTTATCGTTAGTATCCCCCGGCACGAGGTTGGAAACATTTGACTCAAACGCCACAAACCTCCCGTCGGCTGAGATGGAGGGGGAAATGGAACGCTCGTACCGCCCATTGTCCGCCTGATTGTCTGCTGAGTCAACAGAGACGCGGGTGGTGGTACTGGTGAGCGTGTCCCGCATGAAGATCCCAGAGCTAATGTTCCTATCCCCCAACACGAGGTTGGAAATATGTGACTCAAACGCCACAAACCTCCCGTCGGTTGAGATGGAGGGGTTCAAGAAGCCTATATTCGCCTGATTGCCTGCTGAGCCAACAGAGATGCGGGTAGTTGTATTGGCTAGTGTGTCGCGCACAAAAATGTCGTTTCTATTGTTCGTATCCCCCGGCACGAGGTTGGACGCATTAGAATGAAACGCCACAAACCGCCCATTGGCTGAGATGGAAGGAGAGGCGTAGGAGATACCTCGTTGGTTGCCTTGATTGCCTGCTGAGTCAACAGAAACGCGAATAATATTCATAAGCCCTGATATTGTGAATAGTTTGGATGTTCTTATTTCGTAGTCTGAAACCCTGGTATTTTCTAGCCCAGGGCTTGAGACGCTACAGCTTCATCAGGATATTACCCTATTCTGACGTAGCCTTCGGGTGTGGCGTGTTAGGTATTTATAAAACTATATTATAAATACCTAAACCTACCATTGTTTACTCAGGAAATTAGAGAGGTAAGATGATGAAATTTATAGGCCTACAGAAACACATGAACTTACTAAAGTTGATAATAGTTGCTTTGAGTGCGATCTTACTCTTACTTGGAAATGCGCTTTACTCCGAAATTTCGACGGCACAACAGGAAAACAATAGGCGGACATTTGCCGATTGGTGCCACCAAAAAGCTGATTTGAGTTCTGAAACTAAACATACTGTTGAGATGCTGTTGAAGGAAGCAGGGACTACTGAGTGCGATGCAGCTAATCAAAAACTTTCGAGTTTCACCGAACTCATTCTCAATCACAATCAAATCAGCGATATCAAACCGCTAGCATCTTTGACTAACCTGACCCAGCTCTCCCTCGGCAACAATCAAATTAGCGACCTCAAACCCTTACAATCTTTGACTAAAATTCATACTGTTGATCTCAACAACAATCAAATCAGCGACATCAAACCCTTACAATCTTTGACTAAAGTTCAGAATCTTAATCTCAAAAGCAATCAAATTAGTGACATCAAACCCTTACAATCTTTAACCTACCTGTATCGGTTCGACCTCAGAAACAATCAAGTCAGAGACCTCAAACCCTTACAATCTTTGACTAGCCTGAATTGGCTCGACCTCACAAACAATCAAATCAGCGACCTCAAACCGCTAGAATCCTTGATTAACCTGTCTTCGCTCTTCCTCGAAAACAACCAAATTAGTGACATCAAACCGCTCAAATCTTTGATTGGATTGATAGCACTCAGCCTCGATGACAATTTTATCGAGGACATCAAACCGCTACAGTCTTTAACTAACCTGTATCTACTCGACCTCAGAAACAATCAAATCAGCGACATCAAACCCCTAGAGTCCTTGAGTAAACTGACTGGAGTTTATCTCAGCGGAAATTTAATCAATCCCAAAACTTGCCCGCTCAAGCCAGACTCTATCTGTATGTGGGAAGGAGGAGATGAAGAAGTCAACAAGCCTTTGCGGAGTAAAATCATATTTCCCACCAAGGAGCTGCTAGCTCAGAATATGCCTTTATCCTGACCTAGCACTAGCGGTTTCAAGTCCTAGGCGGGAAAGTTAGAGAGATAAGATCGTGATACTCATAGTTGCGAATGAACACATGAATTTACAAAATTGGTATCGTAAACAGGGTTTGGTAGGGATAGTTGGGTTGATACTAATTACTTTTAGTATGATCGTCCTAGCATCATGTGGGAGTAAACCTTTTATGTTAGTGGTGCCGGGTCAATCGAAAAACATTGGGAATGAATCTTCCCCAGGAGTTGTGCAAAAACAACGGGGCGCCAGTGGACGAACATTTGCTGATTGGTGTCGCGAAAACGCTTCCTTGAGTCCTGAAGTTAAATATACTGTTGAGGTGCTGTTAAAGGAGGCAAGGACTACTGAGTGCGATGTGGCTAATCAGACACTTTCAAGTCTTACTCACCTCTCGCTCTACTCCAAAAAAATCAGCGACATCAAACCGCTACAATCATTGAGTAACCTGACTGATCTTCAGCTCAACGGCAATCAAATTAGCGACATCAAACCGCTACAATCTTTAACTAAACTGACTCATCTCGACTTTTCCGGCAATAAAATTAGCGATATCAAATCGCTACAATCCTTGACTAATTTGACTAGACTCTCGCTCCACTACAATAAAATCAGCGACATCAAACCGCTACAATCCTTGACTAACCTGGGTCACCTCTTCCTCAGCGGCAATAAAATCAGCGACATCAAACCGCTACAATCCTTGAATAACCTGTATGAGCTCCAGCTTAGCGACACTTCTATCAGCTCTATCAGCGACATCAAACTGCTAGAATCCTTGACTAACCTGCGTGAACTCCACCTCAGCGACAATAAAATCAGCGACATCAAACCGCTAACATTCTTGACTAACCTGACTACGCTCATCCTCAGCGACAATAAAATCAGCGACATCAAACCGCTAGAATCCTTGACTAACCTGACGGGACTCCATCTCAACAACAATCAAATCAGCGACATCAAACCGCTAGAATCCTTGACTAACCTGACGGGACTCGATCTCGACAACAATAAAATCAGCGACATCAAACCGCTACAATCCTTGGTTAACCTGCGTGTGCTCTACCTTAACAATAATTTAATCAGGGACATCAAACCGCTACAATCCTTGAGTAAAGTAACTGAACTCTACCTCAGCGGAAATTTGATCACCTCCAAAATTTGTCCACTCAAGCCAGACTCTATCTGTATGTGGGATGAAGAAGATCGAGAAAGACGTAAATAAACGTTTAGTGGGTAAAATCATATTTCCTACCAAAGAGCTGCTAGGTAAGGATATTGAGTTCTAACCTAACCGCACTCCTTCCCTGGTCTAGGCGGGGAAATAAGCCTATCCCCGCCTATAACAAGGTTTTGGAGTGAGTGGGAAAAATTGGGGTTATCCCCGCCTAAACCCCTAGCGGGATTTTTTCGACGGGCTGTTAAGTCTTTGCCGAAGTGAAAAAGATTTAGAAGACCGTCGGAAAAATAGTCGTCTGCCCGTCCCGCTGAGGACACTTAAAGTAGTGTGTCACGCGCTTGACGCTGTTTAATGACCTTAGCGGTTTCACGCTCTGACTCAGGATATACCGATATCCTGATGTGTAAGGGTTACAAGGTTTTTCCCGATCGATTCGGTCGGAGTAGTCGGATTGTTGCCCTGGTAATGCGGTGGCAGGCAGTGTCGAGTGCTGTCTAGTAGTGGCAGGCAAGGTCGGAGCGGTGGCGGTCTAGCTTTTTTCCGCCACAGGTGCGACATCAAACCCACAGCTTTTTAGAAACTGGGATGAGGTGGGAGGGGTTGGCACACAGAGAGCAGTGAGAGCGTGGGGCGGTATTGTTACAGGTCTTTATGTAAAGTGTTGATGTTTAAGTATTTTCACTGTAGACAGAAAATAAAAAAAAAAGGTTTAATATGCAATAGGGCTTACTTGTAATACCTCTCTTTTGGAAAAATGATAAATGTCTAAACATAAAGATGATTATCAAGATAAAACAGAGGTAGTTGGGTATGTAGCTGGTGGTACTATGTTTGTGTTACTTGTAGCGGGAAAACTCTATGACTTGTAGTCCATTGTTTGATTTAGAAGAATTAAATATCTCTCAAAAATCAGATTTGATTCTTGAACCTCGATACAGGGCTAACATTGATTCTGTTACTCCGCTTTCAGCTAGGAAAACTTTTGAGAAACTTGATTCTTGCTTTTTGGGAATAAGTCTTAATAATAGTAATTTTGAACCCGCAAAATTTAAAGCAATAGTTGAATGGATTTCACGAAAATTTTCACACTGTATATTGTTGATTGGAGACAGTATGCATCGCATTACGTTGGAAATAACGAGGTCGCTTGAGCCAGAAATTGCAGTTGCTGAAGCCTTGAAGATGGGAAGTTCTTTCATTCAAGAGAACGAGCATATTTTCAGTACCGTTGAAAGGCAGACCACATTTGTTTTTGAGACTTGCAGCCAAATTAAAACCTCGAAAGATTATGTATATTTTTACTCAGGTCTTCAAGCATATTTTGAGAATGACACTAAATTTAGATCATCAATTGAAGCATTCGGACGTAAGTATCATACTAATCCATTAAGGAATTTAAACAATGACTTATTAGAGCAACATATACGTCTATCTTGTGAATATTTCTTAGAAGAGTTTGCAATTATTGCCTGCCTGCAAAAGCGTGGGTTCCCAGTTCGTGGGTTCCCAGTTATGCTGTACCCAGGATCAATCGGCCCACTTTTGGAAATTGCCAATGGGGAACATCCAGATATTTGTGAAGAACTCAAGCAATTAGTAATAGTAGCCCTCAAGTTTAAAAAGCGCTGAACCTGCAATCACCGCTTCGACCAAGATTAACTGCAACTATAAAGTAAAGAAAACGAATGTTTTCTTTACTGCCACACTGGTAAGACTTTCCTGATGTATAAGGGTTACAGGTCTTAGACGGGGAAATTTGTGTATCCCCGCCTATAACAAGGTTTTGGAGTGAGTAGGAAAATTACCCTTTCCCTACCTAAACCTCTAGCGGGATTTTTTCGACGGGCTGTTAAGTTTTTGTCAAGTAAAAAAAATTTAGAAGACCGTCGGAAAAATAGCCACCTGCCCGTCCGGCTGAGGACACCCAAAGCCATGTGTCACGCGCTTGAAACTATTTAATGACCTTAGCAGTTCCAGGCTCTGGCTCAGGATATGCCGTTATCCTGATTTACAGGCTAAAACACTTATAAATCAACCTAGGCGGGGATAATCCATTTTTCCCGATCTAGAAAATCAATTAGGATTGCTATAGTCAAAATAGGTGGTTCACCATCTTCTGAAGTCAGTTCCTCGTTGAGGGAATCGTCTGGCAAAGTCTTGGCGGGATATCGGGATTAACCGATCCGAGCCAGTAATGACTCTGACAAATTCTGTATTGTTGATGTAGTGCCTGCGGCTAACACCATCACGATAGGAGATTACCAGAGCAGCAGGTTCACCTTGAGGAGCATAGGCTTGAACTCTGCCATCGCAATTGATGTCTGCAACTACTGGAGCCGCAGCTTTTGTTGCCGAGTATACTGTTGAACTCACTTGCTCAACGCTCAGCCCCCTCCACAAGTTAGAGAAATCACATCCCAGAGCAAATGACTCCTTCCTTTCAGGAAACACAGCAAGTGCAGGTTGTCCAGCAGTCTGTACAATCGCTTCAGGCACACCGGAAGTAGGTCTTGCACCTATTCCAGGTCTGGGTCTAGGTGGTGGAACACAAAGACCGATCCTCTCGCACCAAGTTGCTGCATTAACTGGAAACTGAACTCCCCAAAAGCTGACACCGATAGACAAGAATACCAATCCTGCTGTTGCCACGTTCTTCAACGTTACTTTCATTAAATTCTCCTTTGTAGGTGAGTAAATTTTTTACTAAGCTACACCCTGAAGTTTGAAACGATTCTTAGCATACATTTTACTCTTCTTCAACCTCCCTCTCTAACTGATACATCCTCAAACTCGGGTGTTCCCCGATCAGTCGCCAATAGTATCGTTCTACATTGGGAGTAGGTCGCGCTCCCAGCCGGTACAAGAATATGGGTTCGTGTTGCAACAATGCTTTGAAAATGTTGCGCTCCCTGTTTTTTCCGTTGTCCCAGATAACGTGAGCTTTACCAAAGTATCCTGATGTGGTTTCAAAACTTAGAAGCTTTAGGCGGGAAAATATCGTATCCCCGCGTAAACCCCTGCGGGATTTTTACGACTGGCCGCCATTGTCTTTTCTGTAGTCACAGGCGAAAATCGGCCATCGGAAAAATAGCCGCTTGCCCGTCCGGCAGAGGACACCAATAGCCATTTGTCACACGCTTGGTATATTGTCTTACAACTTGTCTAGTACGTCTTACGCCTTGCGGTAAAGTCTTACATTTACTTAAGACTGTCTTACATTTATTAATGGTGTCTTACATCTTAACTGCTGTTTTACTGCTTTTTTGGTTAGTGTTCCAGCAGTCAAAATTTAGTGTTCCGCTGGAAGCCTCGGAACACTGCGGAAGCTTCCCTGACAGGACAGAAAAAACTTCGGAAGCCCTGGTGGAATGCGTGTGGAACAGTAAAACCTGACAAATCGGACAAACTCCTGACAGCTTGCAATATAAGCGTTTTAGCTGTCAGACGGACAATCTGACAGGTGGCTGTTCGATCGTTGTCAGACGGACAACTTGACACTTGTCAGCAAGGGTGCGATCGTAATGGGTAAGGAAGATTGATGCGCTACTGGCTGACGTTGACGCGCCAACCAAGTAACGACTTCCCCAAATCGTTGAGTTGAAACGTTTGGAGCTTAATAATTATGTCAGTTTTGGAATGCTTGTCTAGTGCAAGTGTGGAAACTTCTGCATTTCCCCGGTGCGAACTGCTAGCTAAATCTTTGCCTCTGCCAGAGTTTGCGATCGGTGATTTGGTAGCTGATGACTGGGAAGCTGAAGACGCGAGGGGAGTTGAGTATTCTGCTACTGATTTTGGGGAAGTTTTAGGTCTGCGATGGATTTCAGAAGCCGAGTCGTGGTTGCCCCAAAACACTTGGGTATATTTTGTGCGGTGGACGCACAGCACTTCTGATGTTTTCTCTTATCCCACCTATGATGGGGAACCGAACATGGGGTGCGACTTGAGATTGATTAAACGCGCTTAAACGTCCTCTTGTGGCTGTCTTACGGTTAGCAATATTCGTAAGACAGCCAGATAAAGCCTTGTCTTATAGGCAGCACTGTACGTAAGACAACCAGATAAAACTGAACAGAACGTGCTAAACGAATGCTATAATTGGAGGAGAAACGCTACAAAAGCCCAAATACTTTTTTAAGTTAATGAGAACGTGGGCCGGGGGGAGTAGGCAGGCTGCGCCCTGCCCCCCCGGCCACGCCGACCGGGTTGAGTGATACCCGGTAATTTATAAAAAAAGAAAGAATGTGTGGTAAACTGTCAACCCCTAACAGAGAGATTGAGCAACTAGCTTAGAACGCTATATGCTAAAACTATGGATTTAACGCCTCACATCAAAACTGCCGAGTATAAATTCTCTATGTTTACCAAAGGGTTGACTGGGGGATCAACTTGGCTGTTTGGGGGGAGAACGATTCCAAAAGCACAGTGGAAAAAGTACATGAGCTTCTGGCGCTGTGTCGTAGGGGAAGCGGCGCAAAGCATTAAAAAAGCAATCAAAGAGATGCTGCCGGCTTGGCTCGGAACCCACTTTTTCGAGCTGTTAGTCGATGCTTTCCTTTGGGTCATAGCCACGCTTACGACTTTTGAGACTGAGCTTTGCAAGATAGAGACGAGCCGCGACCCGCCACCTAAAATCTTCGTTCCTATCCCCAAGTTTATTGAATGGAATGGTTGCGCCCGCAGCGATTCACTTCTGCTCGCTTATTTTTAGCGAGCGGTTCTACCTTGTGTTTTTTTAAACTACACATACCAAAAAACCGCTGCTATCAAATTGGACTCTGAAACAGCGGCTTTTTGGATTCAATCCACATTCAAACTCGCTTAGGGGCGAGCTAAATGACTTATGACCTATTCTACTGCGATCGACAGACAATTTTCTAGCGGCACAAATCTTACCCTCTGCCCAGAGCCTAAAGAGCTTTTCGTCATAATCAAAGATGCCGTTGTAGACCACATTATTGAGCACGGTCTGAGCAGAACTCAATCGAAGCTTTTCTTTTACTTCTTCAAGCTCGACCGTTTTGGCGATCGCCCTGCAAAAATTAGTGCTGCCTCGGTTTCACTTGCCATTGGAATTGGTAAGACTGCTTACTACAACGCTATTGCTTACTTTCAAAAGATGGGCTGGTTTGACTTCACAGATGTAGAGACTGAAGTTAGCAATAATTCTACGCGAACAAGAAAGTCCGCAAAAACGAACTCCGATTCCGCAAAAACGGAATCCGATTCCGCAAAAACGAACTCCGATTCCGCAAAAACGGAATCTAAAAAGCTGAAAGTCTTATCCGCAAAGGATTCCAAAACTCCTCAGACTGTTCAGACTTATTCAGACTTGAATCAGAAAAATCAAACTCTCTCAGAAGCAAAAAGAGAGAGAAATGAATTTCTTTGGAAAAATACTTTTGATGGAGCAGATCGGAGACAACTTAGCTACTTTGCGTACCAAGTGGCAATTCCCAAATTACCAATTAAACCAACCCTGCCGGATGCATGGATAGTCTGTAACTGTGAAGAACTCTTTAACCAGATGATGTACGATACTGAATTTCAAAAGAAATGGGAGCAATTTTCCGGCAATTCTCCGGCGGTAGAAATTCAGCAGGATACTTCTGAGGCTGAACCGCGTGACACAGCGGAATGGTAGACAACTAGCGGTTACAGATAACGGTTGCGTAACGCTTTGGATAACTTGTAGCAGTTCCGGTCGTGGCTCAGGATAGCTCCATATCCTAATGAAGCTGTAGCAGTTCCCCGGCGTGGCTCAGGATATGGATTTATTCTGATGTAACTCCAATGGGTTCAATCTCTGGGCAGGAAAATAGCGCACCTCGGTCTAGCTCGGCTCCCGATCGCCCTAACTGGTTGAGTCGAGGGGGGATATTATTCCCCGCCCCTCTCAGTTAGATCTGGGCGTGCGACTTTCACCGCACCCAGCTCCCGATGTTCTTGGCTTGCGCCTTTGCTCATGTGGAGATAATCGTGGCAGCTTTCGTGAACCGCTAAAAGGTTGTTTATTTTCCAATTACTGTGGCAACCATCTACATGATGCAGATGTACCTTTTCATCGCTTAGCATTTTTAAGCCACATTTTCCACATTTATGGTTTTGCCGTTTTAAGGCTTTAGAGGTTTCGCCGTTATAGAGCTTACTGTTACGCTCACTCCAGTAGGCTATATCTCCGTCGTAAGGTGATTTCTCCCCTTTGACATTGACAAATTTGTTTTCGGAGAAAGAAACCGATGGGAATGCTTTGTCAAGCAGTTTCTTGCTGGTGTAGCGAGATTGTTTCGATTCCTTATTGAATACCTTGAAAGCTCTTGTTTCGATGTGGTATAGCGAGTCGCGCGACCCGTCCATCTTGCAGAAGCGGTGGTAATTTCTCCATCCTCTAACCACAGGGGCTAATTTCTCAGCCTTGTCCGTAGCTCCATAATTCGAGCTGTTGACAATGTGTTTTACCTTCTGACGGAACGCTTTAAAATTATCCGCTGATGGAACGCATCTAAATTTCCCGTTGTTCTGCACTTTGAAATGCCAACCGAGGAAGTCAAACCCATTTGTCGTAGCTGTTAGCTTAGTTTTCTTTTCACTAACCTTCATCCCTCGTTTTGCTAGAAATTCGCTGACTTTATCAAGTATTGCCTTCGCATCATCTTTAGGTTTCAGAATTATTACCATGTCATCCGCATAGCGAACTGATTGGTGTATCTCCTCAATTCCATTGAGCGCGATATTGGCTAGTAATGGGCTTACCACACCCCTTGTGGGGTTCCTTGTTCTGGAAATTCTGGGTTGACTCCTGCTTTTAGACAACGGAATATTCCGGTCTTAATGCCCTTTGGGGCGATGAGTCGTTCCATTATGCTGGTGTGGCTTATCCTGTCGAAGCATTTTTCGATATCGAGTTCGATAACCAGTTTTTCTATTCCATTACTCTGGGAGCGTAGATTATGAAACAGTTTTTTTCTGCGCGTCGTGCGCCGACCTTCCCGTTCTGAACCCATAACTCTGAGCATGAAAAGTTGCTTCGTGTGCTGGCTCGCTTCGCGTATTTTGCGAGGCATTGCCACGCTCTATCAGCGATAGTAGGTATCTTAAGGAGGCGGGTACTCCCATCCTTTTTAGGGATTGGTATTGAACGTAACTTCTGATGTTTCCAGTTGTTACTTTTGGTTCTAAGTTCTTCACTCAGAGCGAATCTTTCCTCAAATGTGAGTGAGGCTTGGACATCGATTCCCGCAGTCTTTTTGCCAGCATTAAGTTGAGTTACTTGACGTATCGCCAACATTCTTGCAGCCCGAGATTTCAGAATTAGCTTTTGAAGGGACTTTGCTTTCGGCTTGTCTCCAACCTGAATCGCTTTATACACGCGCTTTTGTAGGCGGAATAAATCACGGCGGAATTTCTTCCACGGTAACGTTTTCCAAGATTCACTAACATTGCTGCTGTGTCTAATCATGCTCTGCTCTAGTTGGTGTACTCTGAACACCTCAGACCAATTACGGTCTATCCTACCCGAACGGAGGGGGTTCCGCTGCTCGTCTAGCCTACGAAAGGGTTCGACTTTCCCTTGACCCTCAATTCGTTTTTCTTCGTTCCCTCGGTTAGATTGATTGTTCCTTTAGGTGGGGCCAATTTAACTACTGGATTCCCTGGACTCTTGCCGATATTGGAAAAAGATTCGGCGGGAATGAACTCCAGTGGAGTCGGGAGTTTTTGTCTGTGTCCCGCTCAAGACTAAGTTACTTTTCTAGGCTCTGTTTTCACCATCGGAACTCCCCATTAACGCCAGTGTCACCTCACATTAGATGTCTGATTGCGTCCTGTTCCCAGCTTCACTCTCCGAGAATCGAGCTTGGTCGGTGTGGGCAGATAGGGAGTCATACCTGAGTCTGGCAGAAGGGACTTGCACCCTTATCAGACCGAGAGTTCAGCCTCGTGGCTGGAAACGTTATGTGTCGGGTTTTCACCGTGATTCACGCTTCAACGAATCGCACTCTTCCTGCCTTTACACTAAGGGGGCTAGTGATTAAAATTGACAACAATACAAAAGGGGTGGCTATGTTCGATCGCACTCAATGGGTTTTGGCCGGTATGTCGATCGCGCTTTCGGTTCAGCTAAGCCAGCCAGTGGCAGCAGCCGTGCCCGTTGGTAAAGCCCTACAAACAGCACAAACTAACAGTAGCGAGGCTGCTGCAAAAGCATTCAAAGAAGGACTACAACTCTACCAGCAAGGAACGGCGGAAGCAAAAAGAGGTGCGATCGTCAAGTGGGAAGAAGCATTAAAACAGTATCGAGAAGCGGGCAATCGCGGCGGGGAAGCTGTCACCCTCAATAACATCGGCTTAGTCTACTCAGAATTGGGAGAAAAACAGAAAGCGCTAGAGTATTACACCCAGTCGCTTCCTCTAAGTCGGGCAACAGGCGATCGCCGTGGGGAAGCTGTCACCCTCAGCGGCATCGGCTTAGTCTACTCAGAATTGGGAGAAAAACAGAAAGCGCTAGAGTATTACACCCAGTCGCTTCCCCTGAGACGGGCAGTAGGCAATCGCGGCGGGGAAGCTGTCACCCTCAACAACATCGGCTTAGTCTACTCAGATTTGGGAGAACAACAGAAAGCGCTAGAGTATTACACCCAGTCGCTTCCCCTGAGTCGGGCAACAGGCGATCGCTCTGGGGAAGCTGGCACCCTCAACAACATCGGCAGTGTCTACTCAGAATTGGGAGAAAAACAGAAAGCGCTAGAGTATTACACCCAGTCGCTTCCCCTGTTTCGGGCAATAGGCGATCGCCGTGGGGAAGCTGTCACCCTCAGCAGCATCGGCAGTGTCTACTCAGAATTGGGAGAAAAACAGAAAGCGCTAGAGTATTACACCCAGTCGCTTCCCCTGAGACGGACAGTAGGCGATCGCGGTGGGGAAGCTGTCACCCTCAACAACATCGGCAGTGTCTACTCAGAATTGGGAGAAAAACAGAAAGCGCTAGAATATTACAGCCAGTCGCTTCCCCTGAGACGGGCAGTAGGCGATCGCGGCGGGGAAGCGAACACCCTCAGCAACATCGGCAATGTCTACGCAGAATTGGGAGAAAAACAGAAAGCGCTAGAGTATTACACCCAGTCGCTTCCCCTGAGACGGGCAGTAGGCGATCGCGGTGGGGAAGCGAACACCCTCACTAACATCGGCAGTGTCTACTCACAATTGGGAGAAAAACAGAAAGCGCTAGAGTATTACAGCCAGTCGTTTCCCCTGTTTCGGGCAACAGGTGAGCGCTCTGGGGAAGCTGTCACCCTCAAGAATATCGCTTATGTCAAACGCGACCAAAACAATCTTACCGAAGCCCTCAACGACATTGAATCTTCTCTCAAAATCATCGAAAACCTCCGCACTAAAATAGCCAGCCCAGAACTCCGCAGCTCATACTTTGCCACAGTTCAAGACTCCTACGAATTCTACATCGATTTGTTAATGCAACTGCACAAAACTAATCCTAAATCCGGTTACGATCGCAAAGCCTTAGAAGCCAGCGAACGTTCGAGGGCCCGCAGTCTCCTCGAACTCCTCTTTGAAAGTAACGCCAACATTCGCGAAGGCATTTCCCCCGATTTACTGCAACAAGAAAAGAGCGTGCAACAGCAACTCGATGCTATAGAAAAGCAGCGCATCGAAACAATCAGCACCCCCAACCCCAATCAAACTAAAATCGCTGAAATCGACAAACAGCGGCTCGCACTTTTGGAACAATATCAGCAAATTCAAGCCCAAATTCGTACCGCCAGCCCCCGCTACGCTGCCCTCACCCAACCCCAACCTTTAACGCTACCAGAAATTCAGAAACAGATTCTCGATGAAAACACCATTTTATTGCAGTATTCCCTTGGCTCATACCGCAGTTATTTGTGGGTTGTGACATCAACAGGACTAACCAGCTATGAATTACCAAAACAGGTTGACATTGAAACAGTAGCTAAGGACTTCCTAGAGACAATAACTAGCCCAATCCACAGAGAAATTCCCCAACAAGTTGCCCAAGCCAGTGCAAATCTGAGTCAAGTGATTTTACAACCCGCAGCAGCCCAATTAGGCAATAAACGCTTATTAATTGTTCCCGACGGCGTGCTGCACTATACGCCTTTTCAAGCTTTAACTCTTGACCAAACCCGGGGACAAAATACTAATGTTCCCTTAATTATCGAACATGAAATTATCACTCTGCCTTCTGCCTCCTCTCTCGCCATTCTCAGGCAAAATTACGGAGATAGAAAACCGCCGGTCCGAAACTTAGCAATTTTAGCCGATCCAGTTTTCAGTCCAGACGATGAAAGAATTAAAGGAAAAATCACCCAAGCAACCACCGAAAAATTAGAAGCAAATAACCTCGGTTTAAATCGCTCGCTTCGCGCTTCTAATCGGGAATGGCCACCCGAACGCCTCGCATTTACCCGCCAAGAAGCCCAAACAATATCCACCTTATTCCCCTCAGCTTCTAGCCGTCAAATATTTGATTTTGATGCCAGTCGCACTACCGCTACCGACGGCAGTTTAGCCAATTATCAAATCGTTCACTTCGCCACCCACGGCCTTGCCAACACCGAAAACCCCGAACTGTCAGGAATTGTGATGTCGATGGTAGATGACAAGGGCAATCTTGTCAATGGTTTTTTGCGCCTCACGGATATTTTCAACTTGAAACTGGCGGCAAATTTAGTGGTTTTAAGTGCTTGTCAATCCGGCATGGGACAGAATGTCAAAGGCGAAGGAATGGTGGGATTAACCAGGGGTTTTATGTATGCGGGTGCACAGCGGGTGGCAGTGAGTTTGTGGAATGTGGATGATGAAGGAACTGCTGTGTTAATGCAAAAGTTTTATCAGAAAATGGTGCAACAAAAGTTAGCGCCAGCGGCAGCTTTGAGGGCGGCACAGATTGAAATGATGCAGCAGGAAAAATGGAAATCGCCCTATTATTGGGCTGCTTTTACCTTGCAAGGGGAGTGGAAATGATATAGGGAACATCATTGGCTATGGTGCCATTGTGGGAGCCGTGGCAACCGTGGAAGCGCTCCGACCCGTCCGAGCCGTGGCAATAGTTCGATCGCTCAAAATATCTCGCTCAGTAATTTGGTACAGATGCTAGAGAGCCGGGGAACGGTATGAGAACTGTTTCGCGATCGATGAGTGTCCGCCGAAAAAGCTGCGTTTTTCGGATTTAATTCGGGATTATGCAGTTACATCAGAAAACTTTAATTTTCTGACAGACAACCCCAACCCTTGTCGCTACATTGAATACTTGCTGGTTGCGCCAAGGTGCAATCGACCTTACTTCTTCCTGCCTTTACAGTAAGTCGGCTAGTAACTAAGATTGAAAAAAATACAAAAGGGGTGGCTATGCTCGATCGCGCTCAATGGTTTTTCGTCGGTATGTTGATCGCACTTTCGGTTCAGTTAAGCCAGCCAGTGGCAGCAGCCGTGCCTGCTGGTAAAACCGTACAAACAGCACAAAGTAACAGTAGCGGCGCTGCTGACAAACTATATAAAGAAGGAGTACAACTCTACACTCAGGGAACGGTGGAAGCAAAAAGAAGTGCGCTCGTCAAGTTAGAAGAAGCCTTAAAGCTATATCGGCAAGCAGGCGATAAGAGAAGGGAACCACTTAGCCTCCTTGGTATTGGTAAGGTTTACAATGATTTGGGAGAAAACCAGAAAGCGCTAGAGTATTACAGCCAGTCGCTTCCCCTATTTCGAGCAGTAGGCGATCGTGGCGGGGAAGCTACCACCCTTTACAACATTGGCGGTGCTTACTTAGAATTGGGAGAAAACCAGAAAGCGCTAGAGTATTACAGCCAGTCGCTTCCCCTATTTCGAGCAATAGGCAATCGCAGTGGGGAAGCTCTTACCCTCAACAACGCCGGCTTGGTGTACTCAAAATTGGGAGAAAAACAGAAAGCGCTAGAGTATTACAGCCAGTCGCTTCCCCTATTTCGAGCAGTAGGCGATCGCGGCGAGGAAGCTACCACCCTCAACAACATTGGCTTGGTCTACTCAGAATTGGGAGAAAACCAAAAAGCGCTAGAGTATTACAGCCAGTCGCTTCCCCTGACACGCGCAGTAGGCGATCGCGGTGGGGAAGCTGTCACCCTTTACAATATAGCTTCTGTCAAACGCCACCAAAACAATCTTACCGAAGCCCTCAACGACATTGAATCCTCTCTCAAAATCATCGAAAATCTCCGCAACAAAATTACCAACCCAGAACTCCACACCTCACACTTGTCCCAACTACAAAATTATTACAAGTTCTACATCGATCTGTTAATGCAACTGCACCAAGCTAATCCTAACTCCGGTTATGATGTCAAAGCATCCGAAGCCAGGAAACGTGCTAGCAACCCATAGCACTGATAAGAAACAGCAACCCCACAGCAAAATCAGCATTTAAGAATCGAGCAAATACTACACAGAATCTAGTAACTGATATTCATCGCACCGATCGCCCGTCTAAGTTGCCAGATACAGACCGCTAGAATCATTAGGCTTAGCGTGTAAGTATTTCGAGGTTGTGGCAACCGACGCATGACCCAAAGTTTGACTGAGCAAGTGGATGGGTGCTCCCCGATTCAGCGCATGGCTCGCGTGGCAATGTCGCAGCCAGTGGGCGCTAGTCTTCTCAGAGATGCCCGCGCGTTTTGCCGCTTCCTTAACCAAGTGCGTCGCCGAAACCCTGTGCAACCGGCCACCATTGGTTGTTTTTCGACTCCTGAAAATGGGTTCAGAATTCCCAGCGTCCGATCGACTGTTCAGAATTTCCCGGTACAGAGACGCAGGCAACAAAACGACGCGGGTTTTGCCGCCCTTGCCATAAATCAGAAGTTGACCGCTTTCACCATTGGGGGTCAAGTCCTCCCAGTTCAAGCCGCACAACTCCGAAACCCGGAGGCCGGCGTAATAGAAAGTTTTTAGAATTAGTTTGTTGCGATCGCACGGTTCCAGAGCAATCATCATCATCACTTCGAGTTCAGAGAGGATTTTCTGTGAGAGTGTATCCTTCGGCTTCGGCGTAGTCAGGGCAGCAGCAGCGTTAACCGGGATAAGCCCGGTGCGGTGAGCAAAAGAGAGTAAAGATTTCACAACGCTTATATAGGTGCGACGGGAGGAAGGAGACAAATCCTTTCCTTCCAACGTATCAGCAAAACTTTGAAAATCTTGGAGAGTCAGCCACTGAAGGGGTTTATCAATGGTAGTTAGCAACAAATTGGCGACACGACGGTAGAGAGCCGCCGTGTCTTTAGACTTGCCGTGAACCCACAAATCAATAAGTTGGTCGGTGGCAGTACCGGGAGCAATGACTTGGGGGGCGGGTGGATTTGAAACTGCAAGGGTCATTTTGGGCATGACTGAATATTACATTAGCGCTGTTATGTCATATTCCTCGATTTTAAATGGCCCCATCCAAGGGCCTCGATGGGGCTCCGGTGTCTAGCCGCTCTCAGTTTCAATATCCCAAGTTGAGCCAGCACCGCCGACTGATTTTCAGGTTCAAGTACGATCGCCGATATTGTTTCGCCGGCTTTCGGATTTAACTTTCGGGCCGCTGACAACTTTGTACCCGTCACCATCTCGCGTTACCACCGGGGGAATGCAGAAGGCGCCGATCGCCAGACGCTCGCTCACCTGCAATTTCGAGTTCGCCCGGATCGAAGTTACAGGTAGGCACATCAAAGGTTATGCGCTTGACCACGACGATCGACAGCATTAGTTTCTTGGTGGCGATCGTCTTGACTGCGGGGGTAACTGCGGGTGCGGGTTCATTCCAGCTCGTCTCCCATTCCCGGTACACTTGTTCGCGTTCGATCGCAATCTCTTCAATCCGCTGCATCACGGCGATAACTTCTGCGTAAAGCGCGATCGAGATTTCGTGTAGCTCGTCTAGTCTTGCTTGGAATTGGTGGCGGGTTGCGGTCTGTGCTAAATTCATTGGTTAAGTCCTCTGGGGCTAGCCACCGCTCAAGGCGGCAGCGGTTTTTCTGGGGTTGGCAAACCTGAATCAGGATAAAAGGAAAACTGGGTGCAAGCACGATTAAAAAATAATATGAAAAGCTTTAAAGTTAAGTATTTCAGGCAAATTCTGAAGCAACTGTCTTTATGTATGGGGATTTTAGTTATCACCCAATTGTCTCTATTGGCAAATCCCCGTCAAGTCATCCCCATTCGTCTCACATTCCGCGTTTATCATCTCGATACGAGAGAATTCGCCTACATATCGCGCCAGAATTGTCCCACCGAGTTTTATGTGACTGAAACATCACACCGTAACGAAGGTGGCGCTACGAGCGAGGGATCAGCTTCCCTAGGTTGGTTAGCCGGCCCATTTAAGATTGAGAACAGCGATGAATTTAGCGTAACTTGGGTGGCAAAACTGCAAGCCAAATATCATAATTGCCAAGCAACTGCCAGAATTACCAAAATTGGTGACAGACCTTTTAACGGTCATTCATATCTACGAATGCGCTTTATCCATGAGAACGCCTATCTCATTTTGGATATGACAGGTCTGACTGCTGGTAGAGATTTAATGCCTGCAATTGTCAAACAAGATGTAAAAGATGGTAATCCAACCTGGAGCTGGGCAAGTCCACATTAGGGGTAAAATCCCATATTTTTGTCTAGCATTCCTGATGTTTTTGCGCTAGTAGATTTGTCTAGCTTATGTACTAGATAAACCGATGTTGCTGAATCACAGTATGAAAATAGATAAGTTGGGAATTCCGAAGATGTTCTGACGCGCTTGCTTCATTTTTGCAGATGGAGTCGTTCATACTATAAATCAGCAACGCCCAATTTCGAGCGATGGAGCGATCGATCTTCGTTCCAGGCAGGCACATGAGATACTATGCGTTGGACAGCGATTCGCTAGGGCATTAGTTTTGTGGTAAGCCTGGTGCCTTGTCTTACGTAGTTGTATTACAAATTGCTAGCCTGTAATACATTATTCAAGAGCTAGTAAGACTAAATTGTAAGACATAACTAAGACAATTTTCCAGCAAGTGTAGGACGGTGTGAAGTTAGAAGTCATACACCCTTAACATGAGTAATTCGCTAGCTAGCAGCGCCGTTTCTATAAGGGTAGTATCGAAGTTATTCATTTTTCTAGGTTCGCTATAATGTGGCGTCTGGGCTTGTTTTACTTAAATATCTTACAAATAGCGCTATGTAAGACACAGCTTAAAGCAGTAAGACACACCTTAAGGTAGTAAGACACACTTATCAGACACCAGTAAGACGAATAAAAATAAGCGAAGACTATTTTGTGCTTATACGTGTTACCAAGAATCAAGTAGTGTCTTACGATTGAGACACTATAAGACATTGGTAAAATGTATGACAGAAAAGAAGTCCGTTACCTTCCGCTGTGACACGGATTTACTGGAAGCAATCGACAACCTAGGCAGAGAACGCTATCCCGCAAAAACTCCGCACGGGTACGATCGCTCTAAAATTTTGATGGAAGTTTTGTGGCTAAATATCGAGGCGCTGTCCGATGGCTCTGTTGTCTTACCCACACTCTCTAACGTAGGACGACAAGCCTCTGACGTAAGACTAAACTTGTCTAACAGCCTGTTAGACCCGCGTATTACAGAAATGCTTACCCAAAAAACTGAACCAATTCTGGCAGAGCTAGCTGACATTAAAGTATCGCAGGCAGAGGCAATCGAGCGAGCGAAAGCAGAATTGAGGACTGAACTACTGGGGGAGTTAGCCTCCTGTCTAACAGATCGCACCGATGACGAACGGCTCAGGCAGCAATTAGAGTTGATGCCGACAGAGAATCACCAGGACTACGACCAACTTTTAGAATCTAGTTCTGCAACGATCGATAATCAGCGCAAGGTGGTGGAATTATTGCAATCCCGCCTTAGAGAAGAACGTGCAGAGCGGGAGAAGCTTGAAGCTAAACTCGCAGAACCCAAACAAAGTCCAGCAACAGTGATCGAGCTTCCGGAGCCAGCGGACTTGCTCAATCAATTGAAATCTAAACGCAAAAAATCCACCGCATCGCTCTCCGATATTGAGAAAATTTTAGAAATTATTGAGGGAGACGGCAATGAAGGATGAACCGATTGAATGCCCGAACTGTGGCAGCACCGAGCTGACCGTGGTTTCCGTAAGCCACCGTGAAACGTTGGAGGAATTTACCAATTATCGGTGTTCCGCCTGCAATCACACTTTTGAGAACATCACCGACCTCGAAGGAGAGGAGCGGGAAGAGATGCGAAACTATGCTGAAATGCAGCGGGAAGAGCGGGGAGAATAGAAGAGTCCTGAGCTACATCCCAGGAAATTAGGAAGCTACCGCCCCGGTTCACTTCGGGGCTTTACTAGATCTAAAAAACAGAAAAATGAACGAACAGCGACAACCACAGCCCCGCCCCTATGACGCTGTACTCGGAGGCACAAGCTATGAGTCACAGTACCCCTATCTCAATCCAAGTGATTTTGATGCGAAGAGGTTGGGGAGGTTAGTCAGTGAGAAGCGGGGAAGACGTGCTTACAAGGATGTAAAAAGAGAGATTGGAGTATCTCTTGTCGCCATTTACAGGGCGGAAACAGCCCACATCGAGAATCGACCTTTACTAGCTTATATCCACTTTGAGGATTTTTTGGCTATTTGCAAGTGGCTAGAGGTGTCGCCTGCAGAGTTGGTTATCAGTCCCACTCTGCAAAAGATTCTTGCCGCTCGTGGCGGGCCGAGTCCACGCCCCTACGACGCTGTACTCGGCAGAAGCGATAGGGGAAATTTGTAAAGTTTGTATAAAACTGACAATGCGGATAATTCCGTTATATGCAGGGGTCGATCGCTGTCCAACTATCTCGAACTGCTACGAACTCGCCAGAGAAATCAATCTCAGTTGAACCGTACCGGAAGTCACCAAAGGCGATCGCATCCATCAACATTCCCGCGTCGGCTGTGTTGTCCACTTTGGGAAGGATGGCGGCCGCTAACCTTTGAGCCAGGTGCGATGTCCCAGGGAGAACGATATCCGCATCCCGCAACAATGCACCGCCAGGGGCAAAGAGACGGGCGATTGCCGTTCCTCCCCCAATGTCGAGTATTCCGTTCGGATTACCGGGGTAGCGCCACATCTGACGAGCGAGAGCCAAATCGTAAGCCCCACGGCACTCGTCAACCGCAGAAACTGAGCGAACTGTTGACAAGCATTCATGACCGTTGACAGAGAATTCGATCGTGGTTTCCAACTCTTTGAGTTTGGCGATCGTCGCTTGATTGCGAGAATCTGGCGTCGGGATGACGAGCCGTTCGATACGTTGTGGGCTGTCGCTGGCAAGCGCCGGGAGAATCAGCAAGTGTGCCAACTCTGCTTTACCGCCCTCGAACGCTGGCAACCCGCCCATTAGTTGCGCGAGTCTGCCTACCAAATAACGGCGGCCAGAAAATTCGATTTCGTAACTGTGGGCATCAGTTCCCCCCTCTTCCCAGTCGGCAAGTTCTTTAACGTAAGACGGGATTGACCGCACTGTCTGACAGTCGATCCATTTTGTAAAACGATTGCCTGGGTCGATTGCCAGTTGTGTCCGCACTACGGCGCGGTGCGGCTGAATTTCGCCATAAGTGGCGGGTCTATATGTAGTTGTCATGGTTCAGTTTTTCCCTTGTGTGGCATAGGCTTGAGGCGCTTTTAGAGCCAGTTTTGGACAACCGCGATGGGCTGGTACGGCAAACCGTTTTACGTCCTGTATTGGCTCTGTTGCGTTCATGAATGTCTGATAGCAGGATTTCATGCAATCAGGATAGATTCATGCACAGCAGAATTCAGGAGGACGTGAAATAATGATTTCAAGTAGATATGAGTATGATTTGATGGCGACAAAGCGCAATGACCCAGATTACGAACAGGTAAGCGGATACGTCCATAAGGACATAGCTTTGAAATTCCGCATTTTTTGCATGACTGAACGACTTACCCAGAGTGATGCTCTAGAGCAAGCTTTAAGTTTTTGGATTGAGAGTAAAAATTCTACTGAGGCTAATCAGCCGATCGCTCTACCCGATCGCCCCACAGACACGCAGCCAGCGGAACCAACCGCAGCGGCAAAACCAACAACGGCGACTAGACGGGGAAGGGGCAAGAGCAAGGGGAGATGAGTCGATCGCCCGTCAGGAATGTGGCGACGGGGGCGATCGGCTGACTGTGGACAACCGCGGCTACCAAGAATCGCCTACCACAATCTAGGATTAATCGATTTGAATTCGGGTAGCAACTGGGAATTTTGAAAAATTTCAATCAATATTCTGATCAATTTGCTATTGTTCAAGTAGTAGAAAAAGCAAAAAAAAAAAACTCCTAAAGCCATGAGCGTCAGAAGTTTGTCGTTTCTTGTTCTTGAGCTACTACTCAATTAAGTAAAAAGTACATCCTAATTTTGTTTTCCCAGTTCTTTAGGCGGAAAAAGAAAACAAATTAGGAATTGCCACACCACAGGTGCGGTCACTTTTCCATACTTTTCCATTATGCACCAACTTGATCAAAAAAAATTCGACATCCGCGACCACCTGGATCGACTGTCACCGGGCAAGGGCAAAGACAAATATGTTTGCCCTGTGTGTGACGGACGTAACCTACAGATTGAGTCCGAAACTGGGAAGTACCACTGCTTTACCTCTGACTGCGAGAACAAAGCTATCCGAGAGGCTATCAAGCCGTGGGCTGAAGTTCTGGCAGAGCGCGGGGGCAATAGCGATCAACACAGCAGCCAGCGTCCGATCGCCACGAAAACCAACAAAAAACAGCCAAAACCCACCCCAATTCCGGCGGGTTCAAAACTTCTCAGACTACCAGCGCCGCAACGTGGGCCCGAACCTCAGAAACCCACATACATTCCAGAGGGTGTACCTGGTAGCGCCGTACTAATCACCTATAGTTACAGCGAGACGCAGCAAGTCCACAGATTCGAGTGGCTCGACCCAAACGAACCAAAAGGACGCGATAAAACCTGCCGCCAGTCTCACATTAACGACGAAGGCAAAGTCAAATGGAACAAGGGTGATAAGCCTTGGCCTGCTTACCGGATTGACGAAGTAGTCAGGACTTTGAAGGGCGTACCAGACGATGAACCCGTTGTAGTCCTGATGCTTGAAGGCGAACCCAATGTAGAACTTGCACGACTTAACGCTATTGCAGCCTTAACCTTACAGGGATGCAAATGGAACGATGCCGAAATAGCCAAAGCTGTTGAAGCGCTGCGGGCAACGAGCAAAAACATCGTACTCGCGAAGCTACGGGATAACGACTCTACAGGAATCAAAAAAGGCAATCAAATTCAGTCAGTGTGTGATCGCATTCAATTCCCCTGCATCGTGATTGACCCAGTTGCCATCTATCCTGATATACCAGATAAAGGGGATATCAAGGAAATTTTGGAAAATATGGACATTGAAGAGTTCATTCGCCGATTAGAAGCGGAAATCCACAGACAAGTTGCTGAGTCAGCGCGGGCGATCGAGTCTGAGGATATTGAGGAGGAACCGATCGACAAACCGACGCCTCAAGAAAAGCTTTCCATGAGGGATGCGGCAGAAATGGTAAAAGCAATCTTGAACTCGGAAGAAGACGAAATCTCAATCAACATCAAACTTGAGGAAGTCCGGCAACAGACGAGTTTGAGTAATTTTACTTGGGAAGAAAAAATCGTTAAGCCCCTAAAACGAGATAGGGATGCAAACCGATTCAAGTTCGAGCTTCTTGCTTTACTTCAAATGGAGGACATGGTAGAGCGCTGCCGACAAATTGCGCTAATGGCCCCTAGGTACAGCATGAGTGCGGGGACAATCAAGGAAGCTATGTCGGCGATGAAGAGCCGCACGCAAACTGCTGAGGTTCAGGTACTTAGCTTTGATGATTTGCTTGCTTCAGAAAGCGAAGCCCTTGAATGGACTGTGCAAGAGCTTCTGCCAGTTGGTGAGACTGTACTGTTTGTTGCTTTGCCGAAGGTAGGTAAAAGCAAGGCAGCCGTGGATTTAGCTTTCTGTGTGGCTACCGGAGAAAGTCAGTTTTTAGGGAGAGAAGTCCGGCAGGGCAAGGTGCTGCTAATTTCTCCCGACGCTTCCAAACAATCCCTAAAGCACGAGATGCTAAAACGTGGCTTCCGATCGCAAGACGGCAAAAATATCCGCATCATACCGCGCTGGAATATTGATCAGATGTCGGTGCTAGAAAAGGAATTAGAAGATTTTCGGCCTGATTTGGTAGTGATTGATTCCCTTAAGAAAATCACCGCAGGCAAGGAAATCAGCGAAAACTCTGCCGAATTTGCAGACAATATCATTGCCTTAAATGATATGCTCGGCCGCTATCGCGCAAGCGGTGTACTAATTCATCACGCCAGTAAATCTAACGAAGCTGTCGGAGTGGCTAAGGCGCGGGGAAGTACAGCAATTGTCGGCGCTTGTTGGGGGGTCTGGGACTTAGAAAGAATCCCCAAGCCCGACCCGAACAATAAGAAGAAAATGATTGCCGACCCCAAATGCCCTAAGCGCATTTTCACCGCTACCTCCCGCGACTCTGAAGGATTGAGCCTAAACATCGAATTCAACCCCGAAAATAATTCGTTTGATTTGATTTCCGAAGTAGGGATTGATGAAGTCGAGGCACAACAGCAGCAGAGCTACGGAGAAAGAATCCTCGGAGTGCTGAGGAAGAATCCGTGCCCTGTTTCCGGCCCGGAATTGATGGAGCTAATGGGGGCTGGGAAGGAGCAAAGAGGCAGCATTTACAGCGCACTAGGAAGGATGCAAGGCAAGCGGCTAATAAGCAGCAAACCAGCCCCCGGCGATAAGCGATATAACCTCTACTCTCTGCCGGATTTCGGCCGAACTGGCACACTTGACACAGTGTCGCCTCAACATGAAATTTCACTACCCCCTCCCCCCCCTACACTCACAGCCTCCAATGCTGACTATGTATCTGAAAACTATACCCAGTATGGGCTTGATAATAGTCAGCAGAATAGTCAGCAGATAGTCAGCAGAAATTTAGAATGTGCCAGTTATAAAATTGCTGAAACCCCCTCTGACAAAAGCATTAACCCGATAGTCAGCAACTCTCCACTGTCACATGGGGGGGGGGAGGTAAAATGCGTTGATGTTGTCGAAAGTGGCACAACAGCAAACCCCGAAGTGGCACAAGTCAAACCGATCACGCCACCAGAACCGCCAGAACCGATCACGCCACTAATCAAAAAAGTAACAGCAGCGCAAACTTGGGCAGAGGTAGCAGCGTTGTGGGGTGAGGATTTAGAACTCAAAGCTCAAATCAAGGCCCAGCTCTCAAAGGAGGAACTAAAACGAATTGGCAAGCTTTATGAACAAGCTTACCTCTCCCCGCCAGAGCTACCAGAACCAGCCGTAAAGGATGTGCCGTAATGTTGTACAGTGACTTTTTATTTGACGTGGAGACATATTAGTGCGGTTAAAGAGGCAAAACTAAATCTGGCTTGCTTTTTTGGCTCAATCTAGCGAAAGCAATGCTGATAGTCAAATGCTAGAACGCGCTCGCAAACTTTCTCTGTAATCCTGTAAGAGGGAAGGTTTTACTCAGCGACACAAAATTGTCTCGATGTCATTTAATTAGGCACTGTACAAAAATAGATGAATAGGCTAAGGAATCTGTAACAGTTTTCAGCTCTAAATAGGGAAATTGCAGTATTCGGACTTAGCTGCAAGGGTTACAAGTCGTAGGCTGGGAAAGCGCTGATTTATGAAGTACAGCTTAACAACCCGGAATCGGGGCAGGCACGGGGGTTCTGCCCCTAAAACCGATTTGTTTGTACTTCACGAACCTGCAAAAGTGCAGTAATAATCAAGTTTCAGCATCATTCTCAAATGAAACCACCACCAACGGTTCCACAATTGGTTCGGGCAGAATTCCGGCCGAGAGCGACTGCAACGCTTGCAAAGCCGGAGCCACCTTCTGAGAAGGAGTACGCCGATCGTAGATTTGAGCCTGAGTCTTCTGAGAGTGAGCCATCAACTCCGCCAAAGCCGCCAGCACAATATCCTGCGCTCCCGACAACTTAAGATGAGTAACAATCGAATCCCTCACCATATGCAGTGTAAACACTTGGCCTGTCAACCGATAGCTCCGGCTACGGAAGTAATTACTCAAAGCGCTAGTCGAGAGAGGATGGCCATTGGCTTTCGTAAAAAAATACCCATGCTTGGGATTGAAAATAGGCCGCCATTTTTCCAGCCATTCCGTAAAAAAGGGATATAAGCTCTCTGGCAGTTCTATTACCCGCTTTTGACCATTCTTGCAAAAACTATCACCCGTCTTGAAGTCCCCGGCATTATGCTCAACAAACCACTTGTCATCGCGCTTGAATAGAGTGCGGCCCAACTCTAGTTCCGTCAGCGTGCGACCGCGGTCTGGAAAAACACTGAGCAGCATAAAAATTACAGCCATTTGGTAACTTTGGGCGATCGCCTTCAGTGGCCGCTTCTTGCCACAAGCACTCCGTTCCCCACATTCCTCTACCAGCCGTCTTCCACAGGCTAAAAAGACTGGCCAATCGAGCCATTTCTTCGATTCATCAGAACAGCGCGGGCTTTGATGTACCCTGACCATAATCTCGCTTTCCAACAGCCTCAATTCCTCAATAATGGGAATATCTTTGTACCCGACCTGCTTGCCACCAACAAGGTGGCGACTGCGCTGTTTCGATGCTTTATGATAAAGAAATTTCGCCACAGCTACCAGACATTCCACAGCTTTAAGTTCAGTATTAGGAGACACTCCTCGGGCTTCCCTCAACCATTCTAAGTGAGAGTCAACTAACTCTACAACTGCCTTTATCTCTGCTTCATCTGGCTTGCCTTCAGGAGTTAGTCCACTGTAAGCCACCAGTTTTTTGAGATTTAACTCGTCAAGCGGGATGCCCTGATAACGGTGGAGCCAACCTAACTGCCTCTTCGCGGCTGTAACGTGAGCCATTGCACTAACAGGGC
Source organism: Microcoleus sp. MON1_C1 (assembly GCF_036701945.1). Lineage (NCBI taxonomy): Bacteria > Bacillati > Cyanobacteriota > Cyanophyceae > Oscillatoriales > Microcoleaceae > Microcoleus > Microcoleus sp. MON1_C1. Next base: position 38,696 of record NZ_JAUBRO010000054.1, read on the forward strand.
GCAGAGCCTGATCTTGGCGATTGCGATTCCCAACCAGAGCAGTTTGGAATTTCAAGAACAGATCGAACTCCTGCTGTAAATCAGGCGAAATCTCTTCAGGTTTCAAGGTGTATTGAAAATTAGGGCAACCCCGATTGATTAGGCGCTTGGTCACACGAGGTTTGTCCTTACTGAAGCTTCTTGTATTCCGCATTTTCGGACAGCGTTTCTCTCTGTCTTTCTCGCTAACAATAACGGCCCAATTCCACCAAGATTGTTGCTGACTCCATAAGATAAGTTTTGTCAAATGCATTCGATAAGTTCGACCGATAGAGAGCTTACACTTCAGGGCACTAAAAACCTGATCTTGATAACTCAGAGCATTCTTTAATTCATGGGTAGGAATTTGTTTCATCAATTGCCAAGCTGCGTTCAACTCAACTAAGGTTAACTTTTTGCCCTTCGGGAAAGGCAAGTTATACTTAGGTAAAGTATATCGGAAGAAAGCCGTTCGCAGGAGAGCTAAGCCCTGGTTTTTAGCCTTAAGATTTTTTGCCTTAAAATCTTGCTCGTAGAGGCTGTAAACCTCAGCCCAACTTTGCGGTACGGTATTGATGAGTTTGCTCATTTTAAGTCCTTTGGGGGGTATTTATCACACTTTAACATCAATTGAATGGCACTCATTTTGCTGTTTATTTATTAGGATGTAAGCAAACAAATGCGGTGAAACTCTTGCTACTACGCCTTTACAGCCTCAAGCTCTAGCTCAAACGTGATAAATAACTGTCAGAATACTTATCACGCTATTTAGACTTGAGTTTCTGTTAGCTTGCATCTCGAAAAAAACAAAAAAGCCGGGATGGTAATCCGCCCCGGCCAAGGGTGTTTTATTCAATTATTGCTTTGACTCTTGTAACCTTTTTTGCCTATTTCAAAGTCTCCTTGTTGATTGGATTTTGCAACCAACCAGCTCTCACTTCGCTCTGCTCTGGAAACGAGCCAAAAAAAAGGAGCTCCTAGTTAGGGCTCCTGTATAGGTCGTTTTATTATGATTAATCGGAAAGCCGATTCTTGGTTGTGAGGCGTTAAGAAAAAAAGCGCCTGCAAAACAAGATGCTACCAGAATTTTAGAGAGATATATGAGTGCTGGTTTCAGATAGCAGTGGTGACTTTTTGGAAAACACTAAAGTGTTATATTCCTGAAAGTTGTGACTGCTGTAAAACAGGATAGCATTAATGAATCGGAATTGACAAGAGTTAGTGGTGATGACCGTCGGTTTGAGATTTGAGAGCGAGCGCCTGCAAGTCGTCAATAGGAATGCAAGCGGAACCAAACCCATACCCAACCTGTGCCAGTTTTTTAGTCCCCAACGACTTATCTTCTGGTCAAAATTGCCCAAGTTTTGAGAAGTTTCTGGCTGTTATGGCTGAAAAACTACAAAGCTTGCAAGGATTAAACGCTGAGCAATTACAGGCGTTACTCAGTTGGTAATCTATAAACGTCTCGCAAGGCGTTTCTACCCCCCATAAAAAAGGTTTTTTTTAGTCCAGTCAATTGTCCAGTGAGCGACTGGACTAATCCGAGTTACAATTTGTCCAGTCGCTCACTGGACAAACTGGACATATGGAAACTTACCCGATCGCAAGCCTGCAAGACCGCTACAACCTAAGCAGCAAGCAATCTGTGTACGATCGCATAAAAGCTTTATTGATCGAACCGGTAGCCCGAGGCAAAATATCCAGTGAACAACTGGACAAACTGGACAAGTTAAATCAGCATCTAAAATCTGGTGGCACCTTAGCGGATTTTGAGAGCAGCCACACCGAAATTTTCCAAATAGAAGCGATCGAGCCTGCGACCACAACAGCTACAAATCAAGACAGAGAAAACTTTCTTGAACTCATCGAGGCGATCGCCCGACACATTGGAGCAACTCGCGACCCTCTGCAACATTACGCAGCGTTGGAACAGGCGATCGCCTCCGGCTGGATTCTCTCGACAGCCGAAGTGAGAGCGCTCATCGGAGTTAAGCCCAGCGGCGAGCGATTCAAGCGGGGCGCTTTTGCATTCATCCGAACCGACAAAGTTGGGAATCAGGCCGGATGGAAGGTTGAAAAAATATGAGATTTTAAGGATCTCGCTTTGAATAATGGTTGTTCAGCACCGGCGAAGTTTGATCGCTCATCAGAGTCAAACCACACAACGTTCAAATCAATCGCGGAAGCTTTGCCTTTGTATACAGAGTGGTCGATGTAATTAGGTATGAGCATGAAACTCCACCGCCCTAGGTTCAAATTTCATTAATTTTTATTACCCAATCTTGACAAACAGACTAAAAATATGTATTGTAAGTCCTAAATATCTTTTGTATAACTGGAAGAACTTCAGACCAATAGAATAATAGCAACTGTCCCAGGTGCAAGCTATGTCCCCAGAGAAAGGATTAATTCTTGATTTTGCCCAGACAGACGCAATGAAATCGATTCTGCCGAATACCTCAATCCTTTCGAGTCACGGCGCAAATTGGGAGGGAATTCATGTCGAATATCATCGTCAGCCGCCAAACGAATCTCCCGAACACTATCTGCAACAGCACAGCATTGGCATAATATTCTCTTCAGCTATCGGGGGAGTAGCAGTGAACGGGAAACGCTACGGTAGCGAACCGTGCCAAAGTGGAGAGATGTTCATCGCTGCTGCGGGTACTGATTTTCAGTCATATGCAGCCGAAGAACAGGAATTTATGGCGATCGCGATCAACCCTACTGACTTCGACAATACAGTTTACGAATCGACCAATTCAAACCTTAGTGAAATTATACCACACTGGAAAATCAGAGATCTGTTGATTTTGGGCATTGCCTGGGCCCTCAAAACCGAACTCGAATCAGGTGGATTAAACGGTACTCTCTATGTCGATGCACTGAAAAACGCGCTTTCACTTCATATACTGCAACGCTATTGTGCACAAAAAACCAAGATGCGCGATTTTGAAGGTGGCTTTGACCCTCACAAATTACAAATAGTTATTAATTACATTAATGAGTACATACACAGAGATTTGCACTTAAGTGAACTTGCTAATTTAGTGCAGATGAGTCCTTATTATTTCTGTCGTTTGTTTAAACAATCAATTGGAGTTACGCCCCATCAGTACGTAATTCAGTGCCGGATAAAAAAAGCCAAACAGTTATTGAAAAGGCAAGATTTATCAATAATCTATATCTCGCAGCAAGTTGGGTTTCACGACCAAAGTCACTTTAGCAAGACTTTCAGCAAAATCGTCGGTTTGACTCCTAAGAAATATCGCGATCAACTTTAATAAAGGTAACACCCGCAGTCTGGCAGGGGTTAAAAACCCCTGGCGGACTATCGGACTCTCGGACTTACCCAAAGTTTTTGGCATTCTTGAGTTTTTGCATTCACCCGCAAGTCTGCCGGGGAATTAATTCCCCGTCTCATAGCGAAAGTCGGTTGAAACCGACTGGCAAATTTAATTAAATTATCATCAATACCAGTCCTCTTTGAGAGGACTTTCGCTATGAGACAGGGGTTTTTAATCCCTGGCGGACTGTCGCACTTACTGATCGAACCCGTCAGCGTTGTTACAATTATTCATAAAATTAGGTAAGTTTCGCAAGAAAATTGTATTTTTCGCAAATTTTCCGCAAGAATTTACTATACAGCAGAGCTCGTAATTTTGTAGAGTTGCTCGCATAACATAAACCAGGGGTACCAGCTATGAGCTCTCAAAATCAACAAGCATCTTACGGTCAAATTTCCTTAAGTTTTATTGCAAATACTGGACAAACAGACCCGAATGTGAAGTTCCAGGTGAAAGGTGCCGATCACAGTATCTTTTTTACTCCCAACGAAATCGCCTTCGTCGCTTTCCAGCCACCTAATGAACCGGGAAACCAAGCCACAACTTTTGCAATTGTCCGCAGCAGCTTAGCCAACAGCAACCCGAATCCTACCATTTCCGGGAGTTACTAACTTTCTTTTAGGCGAATATTCTAGTCAATGGCAGACTAATGTGCCTACTTTTAACGGTGTTGTTTATCACAACGTCTATCAAGGAATTGACCGCGTTTTCAAAGGAACAGAAGGACAACTTAAGAGCGAGTTTTTAGTTGCATTTTTTGCCGAGCCGAGTCAAATTAAGATGAACTATAGCGGTGTTAACGACATCCGCTTGCGTGACGACGGAGCACTGATATTAGAGACACCGCTAGGCCAATTAATTGATAACGCACCGATAGTTTATCAAGATATCAACGGACAGTGGGTGAATGTTCCCGCAGCTTAAAATTTATTAGGAAACGGTCAAGTTAATTTTAGTTTGGGAGATTTTGACCCTACTCAACCCCTAGTTATTGAAACAACCCGGTTTTTGACCACCCGTGCCTAAGTCCCGAGCGAGTAGTAGTGTATCCACCATGAGGTTTTTGATATGAATGAAGATGCACAACCCATGTTTTTTCCTGTTTCTGGGCTTAAGTTGTTAGTGATGTCCCTAGTAACTTTCGGACTCTATCAAACTTTTTGGTTTTATAAAAACTGGCAGCTATTCAAAGCCGCAACAGGAAGAGACATTAGCCCCTTTTGGAGAGCTTTTTTCAGCGGTATTTTTTTCTACCCCTTACTCAAAGAAATTAAGATTTGGGCTAAATCGTACTGTGTTGCTCCCAATTTTAGTCCATTTATGCTGACTATTGTTTGGATTGGACTTTTGCAGTGTGTTCGACTGCCAAAACCATACTTGCTAGTGAGTTTTTTCTCTATAATAGTTTTGCTTCCAGTTCAAGAGATTGTGAATAAATTGAACTGTGTAGCAGCACCAAGCCACAATCCTAACAGTCGATTTTCGGTAGGAAATATAGTAACAATCGCTGTGGGAGGCAGCCTGTTTGTACTTAGTCTCATCGGGATACTGATGCCAGCAACTTAGGGGCGATTTGCATCAGTTTCACAGCTTCAAACATCAAAAATTACTTGTCAATTAAGAGGTAAATTAATCATGTCTAAATTCAGTACCGCAACCAACTTTCCTGCCGGCACAAACCCCAATTCCGTTGTTGTCGGAGACTTTAACAAAGACGGCAAGCTAGATATCGCCACATCCAACGGCAACTCTAGCAACGTCTCCATTCTGTTGGGCGCAGGCACTGGCAGCTTTGGCACTGCTGCTAACTTTAACGCTGGGGGTAGCCCCGCATCTCTGGCATTAGGAGACTTTAACAGCGACGGCAACCTGGATCTAGCTGCACCCCAGAGTAGCGTATCATCGGGGGAGACGGCGTATGTCTCTAATGACGTATCGATTCTGTTGGGGACAGGCACTGGCAGCTTTGGGACTCCTACTAAATTATCTAGTGGTGCGAACACAAAGCCAGTGTCTGTCGTTACGGGAGATTTTGATGCTGACGGCAAGCTAGACCTAGTTATAGCAAATAGTCAATCTAACAACGTATGGATTCGGTTTGGGAACGGTACAGGCAGCTTTACTCAGGCTCCTGCTAACTTCGATCCGGGGCCGTTTATACCACCAGTTGGAGGTGGTTTTGGGGGTACTTATACTAACACTTTTAAAAGTGATTTTAATGTGGGGACAAATCCGCAGTCTGTCGTCGCGGGAGACTTTAATGCTGACGGTAAGCTAGACGTAGCTACGGCAAACAGTGGATCAAACAACGTATCGATCCTGTTGGGGACAGGCACTGGCAGTTTTGGGGCTGCTACTAATTTTAATGTGGGGACAAGTCCCTCTTCTGTTACAGTCGGAGACTTTAACAGTGATAACAAGTCGGGAGCGTGTCACTTTTGCGATGAGTATTTATACTAAAGTATTTCTTCGCTTACCAATTAAGTCATTTAAGTAAGCA
>NZ_JAUBRO010000055.1:0-42377 GCF_036701945.1 Microcoleus sp. MON1_C1
TGCTTACTTAAATGACTTAATTGGTAAGCGAAGAAATACTTTAGTATAAATACTCATCGCAAAAGTGACACGCTCCCCGTTGCTCATAGCAACGGTTCACAATAAAGTATAAGTGTATGTGTTGTTGTGGAACGGGCTTCTAGCCCGTTGCTCATCTTGGTCAAGAAGACTTATCTACGAGCTTAGCAAATGTTCGCAAAGTTGCAGCATAACGATCGCCCGCCACATCTATCAAATCATTATGACCGGCCCCATCAACCCAAAAATTCAATTTCGGCTCGTTGGCGGTGGCAAACAACTGCTCTCCATGCCAAAAATGAACCACCTCATCAGCCTTACCATGAATCACCAAAACAGGCGATCGAACTTTGCCAATCTTATCAATATTCACAAACTTATCAAAGGGTAAAATCGGCATCCGCGTCAACACCCGAAAAGCCGAAACAAAGGAACTTTCAACCACCAAACCGCCGACTTTTTGTCGCGAAGCCAAATCAATTGCCGGCCCACCGCCCACAGAACGGCCATAAAGAATAATTTGGTTTGCAGATACTCCCAACCGTTGCGTTAAATAATTGTAAGCAGCATCAATATCACGATAAGTATTATACTCAGAAGGCTTTCCCTGGCTCGTGCCGTAACCTTGATAATCATAGGCAAACACAGCAAACCCGCTATCTCGAATCTCTCTGAGTAGCCACAAAATCCCGTCCAAGTTTTCTGCATTCCCGTGACTGTAAAGTATGGTATATTTAGCTTGCGGGTTAGGAAAATGAACAGCAGAAATTTTCACGCCATTAGCTGAGCTAACTTTGATAACTTCCCTGCTCTCACTCTGACTAGATGGGGGAGGTTGAAAAATTAGCCGTTCTGAAAAAAAGAAACTGTAAAAACACAGAAATGCGTAAATAAAAATTATAGAGCGCATAAGTCGTTTGACAGAAAATTCTCCGAAAAGCAAGCGTTTAATATTTTTTCTGTTCCAGTTAGCCATCACTAAAGGCTCATAGTTGAATAAGATTTAACTAATACTTTTTTATTGCGAGAAAAGACATGGCACTAACATACCCCGATGACTTGAAATACCTAGACACCCACGAATACATTCGACTCGAAGGCGAAATAGCCACGATCGGCATTAGTGCTTTTGCAGTTGACCAACTCGGCGATATCGTGTTTCTAGATTTGCCCGAAGTGGGTGCAGGGTTGGAAAAGGGCGAAGCTTTCGGTACAGTCGAGTCAGTGAAAGCGGTTGAAGACTTGAAAGCACCAGTTACCGGTACAGTCGTAGAACGCAATGATGACATTATAGAGTCTCCCGAAAATTTGGCCGAAGACCCCTATGGCGCTGGGTGGCTGCTGAAAGTGCGCGTTGACAACACCAGCGATGCAGATGACGCTTTCTCGGCCCCGGAGTATCGCAAAATGGTGGAAGGGGAATAGGGCATAGGGCATAGGGCATAGGGCATGGGGATCGTAGATTCCTCCACAATCCGCCAGGGGTTGAAACCCCTGGCTAATAGCACAAGTCGTCTCAAGACGACGGAAATACTAAGCAGTTGCGCGGGGAGTTGCGATAAGTGCGCCTTAATCTACAGTCTGCGACCGACGAGTTTAGCTGTGAGACAGGGATTTCAACCCCTGACGGACTTTGATAGACGCAGAAAATCTTCCTTGTTTTCTTAGCAAAATGTTACAAACAAAGAAGAAAAGTCAATTCAGGAGAATCCGCCTTGGTACTCTACAGCCCTCAACTTGAACCCAACCAGCAGCAAGACCTTTCATCCATTGATGGTTTTGCGGGCCGGCACATTGGCCCGACACCCAGCGAAATCCAGCAAATGCTGGATGTTTTGGGCCTTTCGGGCCTCGATGACTTGATTGACAAAACGGTTCCTGCGGCGATTCGCATTTCTGCACCCCTACAACTTCCAGCAGCGCAAAGCGAGTACAGCGCTTTGGCAGAATTGAAAGAAATTGCTGCAAAAAATCAGGTATTTCGATCGTACATCGGCACTGGATATCACGACTGCATAACTCCCCCCGTCATCCAGCGGAATATCCTAGAAAATCCCGGCTGGTATACAGCTTACACTCCCTACCAAGCCGAAATTGCTCAAGGGCGATTGGAAGCTTTGCTGAACTTCCAAACCATGATAATTGACCTTACGGGTTTGGAAATTGCCAACGCTTCTTTGCTAGATGAAGGGACTGCGGCGGCGGAAGCGATGGCGGTGAGTTACGGCGCCAGCAAAAATAAGGCAAAAGCGTTTTTTGTTTCCCAAGATTGCCACCCTCAAACTATTGAAGTGGTGCAAACTCGCGCTTACCCCCTGGGAATTGAGGTAATTGTCGGCGACCATCACAGCTTTGAGTTCGATCGTACAATCTTCGGCGCTCTCCTGCAATACCCAGCCACAGACGGCGCAATTTACGACTATACGGATTTTATTCGATCGGCACACGAAGTCGGCGCATTAGTCACAGTAGCTGCCGACATTTTGAGCCTTTGCTTGCTCAAACCCCCCGGCGAATTCGGCGCCGATATAGCCGTAGGAAGCACTCAGCGCTTCGGAGTGCCGATGGGATTCGGAGGGCCCCACGCAGCCTATTTCGCCACGCGAGAAGAGTTTAAACGGCAAGTTCCGGGGCGAATTGTCGGCGTTTCTAAAGATGCTAACGGCAAATCTGCTTTGCGCTTGGCCTTGCAAACTCGCGAACAGCACATCCGCCGCGAAAAAGCAACTAGCAATATTTGTACTGCTCAAGTTTTACTGGCAGTGATGGCGAGTATGTATGCTGTTTATCACGGCCCATCTGGACTGAATGACATTGCTGAGAAAGTATGGAATTTAACTGCCCTTTTGGCATCCGGTTTAAGAAGTTTCGGATACAAAATTTGTTCTCAACATTTCTTCGATACTTTGCGGGTAGAATTGGGAGACAAACCGCTGTCAGAAATTCTAGAAGCTGCTAAAGTTCGGAAAATAAATCTCCGAGTTTTCGATAACTCGACAGTAGGAATTAGTTTAGATGAAACTGTAACCGCTGAAGATGTGCAAGAGTTGTGGAAAATTTTTGCTCAGGATAAGGATTATATGAGGGCTGACGGGCAGAATTCTCTCCACATTGCGCTGGATGCAGAGGCATTAAGTTCATATTTGACCTTACCAGATTTTTGCGATCGCACCAGCAGCTATCTCGCCCATCCAGTTTTCAACAGCTACCATTCAGAAACTGAACTTTTGCGCTATTTGCACCGTTTAGAAGCCAAGGATTTATCGCTGAACACCTCGATGATCCCCTTGGGTTCTTGCACAATGAAATTGAATGCAACAGCAGAGATGATGCCGGTGACTTGGGCGGAATTTGGCAAGATACATCCCTTTGCACCCCGCGATCAAACTCGCGGCTATCAAATGATGTTCGTGCAACTAGAACAGTGGCTGGCCGAAATCACAGGTTTTGCGGGAATTTCTTTGCAGCCAAACGCCGGTTCCCAAGGGGAATACGCGGGTTTGTTAGTTATTCGTCAATACCACGAACACCAAGGCGAATCTCACCGAAATATCTGTTTGATTCCCCAGTCAGCCCACGGTACAAATCCGGCTAGCGCGGTGATGGCGGGGATGAAAGTAGTTCCAGTAGAGTGCGATTCTCAGGGCAATATTGATGTTGCTGACTTACATAAAAAAGCAGAAAAACACAAAAATGAACTGGCGGCTTTGATGGTGACATATCCATCAACGCACGGCGTTTTTGAGGAAGAAATTAAAGAGATTTGCGAGATTGTCCACAACTGCGGCGGACAAGTTTATATGGACGGCGCAAATATGAATGCTCAAGTTGGTTTGTGCCGCCCCGGTGATTTTGGTGCTGATGTTTGTCACTTGAATCTGCACAAAACTTTCTGTATTCCCCACGGCGGCGGCGGGCCGGGAATGGGGCCGATTGGGGTAATGTCTCATTTAGCAGAATTTTTGCCCAGTCATTCTATTCTTAACAGTCAACAGTCAACAGCCAACAGTCAACAAACATCAGTTGGTGCTGTTTCCGCAGCGCCTTGGGGAAGTGCTAGCATTTTGCCTATTTCTTGGATGTACATTCGCATGATGGGAGGAGTGGGTTTAACTGAGGCAACAAAAGTAGCAATTCTTAATGCTAATTACATGGCCACACGCTTAGAATCTTATTATCCGGTTTTGTACAAAGGGAAAGCGGGTTTAGTGGCGCACGAGTGTATTCTAGATTTGCGATCGCTCAAAAAATCTGCGGCTATTGAAGTTGAAGATATCGCTAAACGGTTGATGGATTACGGCTATCACGCGCCGACGGTTTCTTGGCCAGTTGCTGGTACTGTAATGGTGGAACCGACGGAAAGCGAATCGAAGCAGGAATTAGACCGTTTTTGCGATGCAATGATTGCAATTCGAGCTGAAATTGCGGAAATTGAAAAAGGTAATGTTGACGCGCAAAATAACGTATTGAAAAATGCGCCGCATACCGCAGAATCTCTGATGGTTGATGAGTGGAATCGTCCTTATACTCGCGCGCAAGCGGCTTATCCGGCCCCTTGGACTCGCGAACATAAGTTTTGGCCGGCGGTGGGGCGGATAGATAATGCGTTTGGCGATCGCAATTTTGTTTGTTCTTGTTTGCCAATGGAGGCTTACAGTCAAGGTTAAATAAGTCTCTCCGGGTGGGCAATGGGCACCTTACACATATACTCTTGTGGGGTGCCTCTAGCCCGCCAAAAAAATAAACTTTAAAGGTATAATAGCTTATAAAGCTAGATCAACGCGCCGAAAACAATGTAATACAAGAATCCAAACATCCCCAGGTAAAATAAAAAATGAATAGACGATTTTTGTGGTTGGCTCCCCAAAATAAATCGCGTTGGATTATCCTATTATTGTTAGGTCTTTTGGCTGCTTTGGGGGTGGTAGCAACAGCAGCTTACATCAAAATGGCGATCGCCCAAACTATCGGCCCGGCTTTGTCTGTAGACGTTACAGCCGATCGACATTCCATAAGTCCCGATATCTATGGTATGAATGATTTCGCGATCGATAGGGCCCTCGCCCAAGAGTTGCGAATTCCAGTGGAACGTTGGGGGGCTAATCACACCAGTCGCTACAATTGGCTTGTCGATTCTTCCAACAGTGGCGATGACTTCTTTTTCGTGGGTGGCGGCGACAATAAAAATCCTGTTCCCGGCGAGTCTATAGATAAAATTGTCAAAACTAACCGCCAAAACGGCAGCAAAAGTATTGTTACTATTCCGATGATTGGCTATGTAAATAAATTTAGCACTTGGAACTGTGGCTTTAGAGTATCCAAATACGGCCCGCAAGAAAAAACAAACCCCTACATTTTTCCAGAAGGTGATAAATGCGGCAATGGTAAGCGTCCCGATGGCACTTTGATAAGTGATAATAATCGCCTTGATGTCAGCATTGTTAGCGATGCAGCTTTCCAGAAACCTTGGGTTCAACACTTAATTAAAACCCACGGTACTGCTGCTAACGGCGGTGTGCAAATTTACCAAATGGACAACGAACCAAGCGGTTGGGGAAATACTCACCGCGATGTTCATCCAGAACCGACAAGTTACGATGAATTGCGCGATCGCACTTATCAATATGCGTCAATGGTAAAAGCTACCGATCCCACTGCTAAGGTACTCGGCCCGTCGGATTTTGGCTGGCCTGTCTATGTGGATTCGGGGGTTAAGGGCGATCGTGAAAAACACGGCGGTGTCTGGTTTGCGCGGTGGTACTTGCAACAAATGCGCGCTTATGAACAGCAAAAAGGTGTTCGGATTCTAGACTATTTCGACGAACACTACTATCCTGCGGCGGACAATACCTGTTTGGCCAATTGTCCCGCCGGCGATGCCAAAACCCAAGCGCTACGACTGCGATCGACTCGTTCTCTCTGGGATGCTACCTATATTGATGAAAGCTGGATAGGAAAATACAATCCGCCATTAACAATCCTTCCCCGGTTTCGAGAGTGGGTAAAACAGGATTATCCAGGTACAAAAATTGCAATTACTGAATACAATTGGGGCGGTTTAGAGTCAATTAACGGGGCATTAGCCCAAGCCGATGTACTGGGGATTTTTGGGCGAGAACAACTTGATTTAGCGACGCTATGGGGGCCTCCTAAGTCCTCGGAACCGGGGGCTTATGCTTTCCGAATGTACATGAATTACGACGGAAAAGGCGGTAAGTATGGCGATACTTGGGTGCGATCCCCTAGCACAGATCAAGGACTTTTGTCAATCTACGGAGCCGATCGTACCAGTGATGGTACTCTGACCCTGGTAATTATTAATAAAACCAGCCAAAATTTGACCAGCAACTTGAGTTTGAAAGGATTTAACCCAGCCGCCAAAGCTCAAGTTTACAGTTATAGCGATGCGAATTTGGGGGCGATCCTCCGTCAGAGCGATTTAGGTGTCAGTGATACTGGATTTCAGGCAACTTACCCGGCTAATTCTATGACTGTGGTGGCTATTCCAAAGGCTTAATACCCAATCCGGCTTAAATATCCCCTCTTATTCTTAGTCCCCCTCTGCTCGGACTTTGTTTATCTAATAGCTGTTTCAACGGGGGAGAATAAAATGGGTTTTCAACTACAGCGCTTTGCATCTAAATCGAGTATACCCCTCCCCAACTCTCCCCTTATTAAGGGGAGGGTACCCGATAGGGTGGCTGGGGTGAATGTACTTCACTCAGTTGAAATCTGCGGTATTAAGCGCTGAGCATCCAAGCAACACACTGTTGCATTTGATTCCTCATTGTTTTTCGATCGGCTTGATACCTGCGGCTGTGTCCCGGCAACACCCATTCAAAGTCATAATTAGCCAAATTCTGCATAGATTTGATTTGTTCTGGCCAAGAATACCAACAGGCGTCGCGAAAGCCAACTAGCTGCTGCAAACTTTCCGACCAAGCAAGATGATCGCCACTAAATAAAAACTTTTTATTGTAAAGCAAAACTGTGTGACCTTTCGTGTGACCGGGAACAGGTATAATCAACAAATCATCTGCGATTTGATGCGGTTCACTGCCCGATAATTGAATTTCTACACTGCGAGTACCTGCGTTAATTTCGTCAGCATGAAGGATGCGATCGCACCCAAAATGATGGTGGTATTGTTCATGATCTGCCACATCGTCGCGGTGAGTCAAGTACAGATAGCGAATGCCACCCATTGCTTCGATATTTTTAACTAGCGGCGGCACAAAACGGGGAGAATCAACTAAAATGTTTCCTTCTGGGCGGACAATTAAATAGCTGGCTGCGGCGTAGGATTTCTCTGAGTGGTAGCCACAGTGATAGACATTTTCTGCTACGAGTGCGGGCAAATTTTTCTGAACTTCTTTGATTCTTGTGGGTTTTTCAACAGTGCCGATCGAACTTGTGGGACAAGACAAAAGAGCCGCGAGCGATCGCATTTCTTCAGTTTCATTAGTTGGCTGGTGGTAAACCGCAGACTGTTCTCCCTCTTGAGTAAATACTTCAGGTGCCATCCACCGACAAGTATCACAGTCAATGCAGGTACTGTCTACATAAAAATTACCGTTAATATTTTCAGTACGCCTCCGATTAATGTTAGCCATTTTTCTACCTCTTAATAACCCATATAAATTATCGTAACTTACTCTAACGGCTACCCCCGACATCCGGCGGGAGGTTTAAAGGCCCGTCTCACAGACCAAGCCGATTAAAACTCACCTCTTGCACCATTTTCAATAACGGGCAAGATGCCCGTTCCACAAGAGATTAATTTTCTTGTGGAACAGGCATCTTGCCTGTTCATAAAAGGATTATTGACAATGGTGCAAGAGACAAGTTTCAATCAACTATTCTACTGCTGCTGCTCCGCTGGAAAAGCACCCGCTTTCACCGCCACAGTGACAGGTTGTCCGCCGCGGCTTAATTCAAGCTGCAGATCGCTGCCCACGGTACTTTTCTCAACAATTTCTTGTACGCTGCCAGCATCGCTGACTTCTTTACCGTTGATTTTCTTGATGACATCGGCAAGGCGAACTCCAGCTTGTGCCGCTGGAGAATTTTTCGCAACTCCCAAAACTAACACGCCTTTATCTTCAGTCAGCCTCAATTTGGTGTTGGGATTTTGATTAAATTCTCTCTTGATTTCGGGAGTAATGCTCAACATCCGAACGCCGAGATAAGGATGTTCGGCTTTTCCTGCTGTTACTAATTGGTCGGCAATTTGTTGTGCTCGATCGATCGGAATAGCAAAACCCAATCCTTGAGCGCCTTGAATAATCGCCGTATTCATGCCGATAACTTGACCGCGCTGGTTCAGCAGCGGGCCACCAGAATTGCCAGGATTGATCGCAGCGTCGGTTTGAATAAAGCTGACGCGCTTGTCGGGAACGCCGACATCGGCGCTAGAACGGCCTGTAGCGCTAATAATGCCCACAGTCACAGTATTGTCCAAACCGAGGGGATTGCCGATCGCGATCGCCCATTCTCCCGGCTCTAATTCTTCAGATTTGCCCAAACTCACCACAGGCAAATTGGTAGCTTCAATTTTAACAACAGCCACATCAGTAACTGTATCTACGCCTAAAACTTTGCCGACAAATTCGCGGCCATCCTTCAGTTTTACCGTCACCGTATCTGCGCGGTCAACGACGTGAGCGTTAGTCAAAATGCGACCGTCAGAACCAAAAATAAAACCCGAACCAGAACCCCGTTCTACTCGATTTCCCGGTTGAATGGGAGATTCCGAACCGAAGAAGCGCCGGAATTGCTCGGGTATCTCATCTGGAACTTGGTTCGTCACCGTGCGAGAAGAATTGATCCGCACCACCGCCGGGCCGACTTCCTGCACAACTTTAGTGACAAAATTAGAGTCTTGAGAGGGCAGTATATTCGCGGGCAATGCTGAGATTGGCGCTGTAGTTGAAGGTTCAGCTTGAATGGCGTTAGAACTTCCAGGAACTTGAGAAGTTATGGCGTTGCACCCAACAGTTGCGGTGGAGCCGAGCAAAATGAGGGATAAAAAAGCAAGTTTTTTCGGCAAATAAAAACGGCGAGAACGCACAGTTGTAGCCGGCATATTTTTGGTTGACATAGTATTGATTTGGTGAGAGTTAGAGCCAGAGTTATAATTAGGATTTTGCATTTTTAGCACCTACTGTAATTAAATTAGAACTAAAGGTTCTTTAATTTTAATTCAAGCATTGATGAGCTCTGCTTGACTGGTGGGGTTTACCCTACAAGCTGGGGTAGAAACCAGACAGTCGCTGGCAAATTGTTTGTGAAATCGAGCTTTTGAGTGCGATCGAACTGGGTCGGCACTGGCGAATTGCTGTCTGAGCGCGATAATACAAACTACGCTAGCCAGGTCGCATATTCCGTATTTCCCGCAAACTTTTCACAGGATTGATATCCGAAGTCAACAACAATCCTGCACTCAAAAAAGCCAGGTTTCTACGCAAAATCTTCGTTGTGAGCGATCGACGTTAACCTAGAAACGGGGTTTTTAATCCCGCCTGCATCCAGGAAGGATAGCAGCTAAAGCACCGGAAAGCCTCACCCTAAAGCAGGAAGTAAAAAACCTCTAAAGCCTCAAGCTAAAGTACCAACTAAACCTAAGTCAAAATAGCCGGCAAAAACTCTCTTCTAATCTAAAATTTGAACCTATGGAGGAATTTTATTGCTCCATAGGTTCAATGGAATTAACCGAATCGATTTCCCTCGACTTGTTCCTCGAAATTTCCAAAACATCAACAGTATTCTTAATAAAACCAGCCATGGGCACAGCAACTAACAAACCTGCTACTCCTGCCACCTTAACCCCCACCAGCAGCGCCACTAAAATCCACACAGGATTGAGCCCGATAAAACCGCCTAATAACCGAGGAGCAACCCCGCTTTCAATTATTTGCTCAATTACTGTAGCGACAGCTAAAACTGTGACGCCGAGCCAAAAGTTGTTTAATGTGATCAGCAAACTGACAATGCAAATACTGAAAGGTGCCCCGAAGGGAATCATAGTCATTACACCCACGCCCAAACCGAACAGAAGTCCGAAGGGAACTCGCAAAATTAAAAAAGTAACAGTGATAGACAGTCCCATCAAACCCGCCAAAGTTGCTTGGCCGACGAAATAGTTGTGGAAGCTTCGCGCCAGCAACTCTCGCAATTGAAGGCTCAGCTTGGAGGGAAACCATTTAAACAAGCCTTCCCAGACGCGATCGCCGTGCAAGAGCAAGTAGAATGTCACGACTATTGTGAGCAGGAAATTCAACAGACTGTCTGCCGCACCCAAGCCAAATTTGAGAATTTCGCCAGTGAGAGACTGCAACTGAGCTGAAAGTCGATCGCTCAATTTGGTAGTCAAACCGCTAACATCAATGCGGAGATTGCGATTTTCCGCCCACTTGTTGAACGCTTCAATCTGTTCTGTGCCTGAAACTATCCAAGTCGGCAGTCGGGTGGCAAGTTCAGTAATTTGGTTTAGCAGAATGGGGGCTAGAGTCAGACCTAAAACCACCAATAGCAATAAAGTCAAAAACAATACCGACAAAACTGCTCGATCGCGCTTCAAGCCGTATCTGTGCAGAAAGCGCACTGGATAATCTAGCAAAAAAGACAGCACTGTAGCCACTACCAAAACTGTAATCAGGGCGCGAAAATATTCAAAGACTAGGAGGGCTAACCAGCAGTTGAGTACCGCTAGGGGAAATACCAGTCCGTAAGTCCACCACTGCGGCAGTTGAGTGAAACGTCTCATCTAAGTTAACCGAGTTAAAATTGGAGATGAAAGATGTGAGATTGACGCTGCTATTCGCCGTTCTCGCTTAAACATTTTATGGTGCATTTAATTTATACCCCACTGCTGAAGATTCCCAGTCGATCGACCAGCAGCGAAAATTTGGTTGCTGGCAGGCAGTGCCTGCCACAACCATGTTATATCGTTTCCGCTGGTATGGATATATCACCCGCGAAAAAAATATTTGTTGCTGTTGGCAAGGCAGCAGTTTGCAGCGCACGATTCAACCTTTTTCCCCGTGCCGTTCAAGAGCTAATTGAATTAAACGGTCTACTAATTCCGGGAAAGAAATGCCGTCCGCTGCCCACATTTGCGGATACATACTGGTAGCTGTAAAGCCGGGAAAAGTGTTGATTTCGTTAATCAAAACTTCTCCGGTGGATTCAATGTAGAAAAAGTCTACTCGCGCTAAACCTGCCGCGTCTATAGCCAAAAATGCTTGCACTGCCATTTCTTGGATTTGGGAGACGATCGCACCGCTGACTTTTGCCGGGATTGAGCAGTCGGCTTGTCCCTGGGTATATTTAGTTTCGTAGTCGTAGAAGTCGCTTTGAAAAGTAATTTCTCCCACCGTTGAAGCTTGGGGGTTGTCGTTGCCCAAAACTGCACATTCTAATTCTCTAGCAACCACACCCGCTTCGACAATTATCCGCCTGTCGTAGCTGGCGGCGCTGTCGAGAGCTGCTTCTAATTCAGCGCGCGATCGAGCTTTAGAAATTCCCACTGACGATCCCAAATTAGCGGGTTTTACAAAGCAAGGATAGCCCAAATCAGCTTCAATTTTGTCGCACAGTTTGGGGAAAACGCAAGGATTAGACCAGATTTCTGAACGGTTGACAGCGATGTATTTTACCTGTGGCAAACCAGCCTGAGCAAAAGCCATTTTCATCGCAATTTTATCCATTCCCAGCGCCGAACCTAAAACCCCGGAACCGACAAAAGGAACTTGCATTAATTTCAGCAATCCTTGCACCGTACCATCTTCGCCGTTTGGCCCGTGCAAAACAGGGAACCAAACATCTACGGCATTAAAATTAGGAAACTGTCCAGCGGGAGAGTCGTTTTGTCCTGGTTCTTGCTCTATTTCCAGAGGTTTTCCGCTGGCTAAGACTTGTTGAGGTAATGTTCCCGACAGCCAGTGGCCGTTTTTTTGGATGTAAAAGGGCAGAACTTCGTATTTAGAGGCATTTTCGTCAGCAGCGAGGGCACGGGCGATCGCCCGCGCTGAACTAATTGAGACTTCGTGTTCGCCCGATCGCCCCCCGAACAATAGCCCGATCCGCATCGTTGTCATTTTTCACCACTCCTAGGACTTTTCGACAAATATACACGCAGTTAGCGCAGCTAACGCAGAGACGAACCGCTTTAAGACTATTTATCTCCTCTATTCCACTCTTCCTCTCTCTCCTCTGCGCTCTCTGCGGTTAAAATCCCCCTCCCCCCTGTGAAAAGCCTCAATTACCCCCCCGGCCATTTTCAGTTAAACCGTCCCCAGAATCCACAGCAAACAGCCACATTTAATCGAAAATTGCATCATTTCCCTCCGCATTCGATTCCGGTTTCTTGCCCTGGCTTGAAACAGTTTATTTCCTTCCTCGTCTTTTCGCGCACTTAGATATTCCCGGAGCTCAATACTCCAGTCATGCTTATTTTTAAGAAGAGTTGTGGGCGGCAAAATGCGAATTACTTTCAGCATAATTTGCTGCTGATGTTAAATTACTTCTTCCCACAAATCTAGTTGCGATTTAACACCCTACACTTTATGTTTTGAGTATTGAGTTGGCAAACATTATTTTTGGTTCAACCCAAAACCCAAAACTCAAAACTATTCCACCATTTCTCCCGTCAAACTAAAAGCGCGAATATCTGTAATTTTAACCCGCACAATTTTACCAGCCAATTCAGCAATATCGCCCTTAAAAAATGTCAGACGATTGCCGCGAGTGCGTCCCATCACCTGAGTTGAATCTTTGAGATTCTGGACTTCCACCAAAACCTCTTCAGTGCGTCCGAAATAGCGCTGCGATCGTTCCATCGCCGTTGTTGTGACTACATGATTGATTCGTTGCAGGCGATCGGCTTTCACCTCCTCACTCAACTGATTTTCCCACAAAGCGGCCGGCGTCCCAGGGCGAGGCGAATAAGCCGCAGTATTCACCAAATCGAAACCAACATCTTCGATCAACTTCAAAGTCTTCTCAAACTGCGCTTCCGTCTCCCCAGGAAAACCGACAATCGCATCCGCAGTAATCGAAGCATCCGGCATATAATGGCGAATTGTATCAATAATCCGGCGGTATTTCTCCTGAGTATAACCCCGCGACATCGCTTTCAAAATATCATTATCCCCGGACTGAAAAGGAATATGAAAATGTTCGCAAACCTGCGGTAACTCAGCACAAGCCTTAATCAATCTTTCCGTAAAATAGCGCGGGTGGCTAGTAGCAAATCTGAGGCGATCGACTCCCGGCACATCCTGCACAAAATAAAGCAAATCCGTCAAAGTATGCTGGTTGCTGCCGTCCGGTTTTGTCCCCGGCAAATCGCGTCCGTAAGCATCAATATTTTGCCCCAACAAAGTTACTTCCTTGTAACCTTGACGGCCCAAATCCTCCATTTCTGCCCGAATTGCCTCCGGCATTCGCGACTGTTCAACCCCGCGAACATTGGGGACAACACAATAAGTGCAGCGTTCATTGCAGCCGTAAATTACATTCACCCAAGCAGTCACCTTGCTGTCGCGGCGCGGCTTAGTAATATCCTCCATAATCTCAACAGCTTCAGTCGCCACAACTTGATTGCCCTCAAAAACTTGTTCCAGCAAATCTTCAAGTCGGTTAGCGTGTTGCGGCCCCATTACTAAGTCTAATTCCGGCACTCTCCGCAGCAGCGCTTCACCTTCCTGCTGCGCCACGCATCCAGCTACAATTAAAGTTAAACCCGGTTCTTGGCGCTTGCGATGAGCTTGCCTTCCGAGGTTAGAATAAACTCTTTGTTCGGCATTGTCGCGAATTGTGCAAGTATTGTAGAGAATCAAGCTAGCTTCGTTCGGGTCTTCCGAGAACTCAAAGCCCATATTTTCCAGAATGCCGGCCATCCGTTCCGAGTCGGCTTTATTCATCTGGCATCCGAAAGTAGTGATGTGATAGCGGCGGGGTTTAACGGTCATGGCGAATTGCAGGCAAATAAAAAATATAGGTTTTCAACCTTAACACTTTATTATAACACTTCTCTGTTAAACGACATACGTCTGGGAATTGGGAATTTTAATAATTATAGGGTGTGCAATGCGCCCCTTATCTCTACAAATAGTTTTAGATACCGACAAAATCTGCGAAGTCGGGTATCTGGCTATTCTGTTTTTTTAGTGATATAAAAACTGTAAAATTGTTTTGGCAATACCTTGTGCCGCCAAATAAGGAACCCCATTGCCCACAGTTTTAAACATATTAGTCAATGTCATCTTAGCCGGCAGTGCAAAATCTTTTGGCAGTGACTGAATAGCCAGTGTTTCTGCAACAGAAAGCCGGCGAAGTTTGTAAGGGTGCAAGTGAACTTCGTTATTGCCGTAACAAGCTGTTGGCGAATAACGCCATCGGTGCAATCGCTTGAAAGATTTTTTTGAATCATCTCCTTCATCAACGGAAGCAAACCGCTTAAGGCCTGCTTTGGGTTGGAAATAGTGTTTGGCATTGGGATGGTTGAGAACGTCATTTTTTTGGAACCAAAATTCTACCGTTAAATCTTGGGGAATGCCATCAGGACAAGGCACGAAACCATCATCTGCAAAGGCTGTTCTCTCAGGCCAAGGATGAGAAAAAAATTCTGATTTGGGATATAATACCTGACTTTGCCAAGGAAATAAACTTTCGGCTAACATTGGGCTTTTTTCCTCTAGGGAAATGCCCAGATTTTTGACAAGGTTTTTTCTAAATCCAATCAAAATAATTCTCTCCCTATCTTGCGGGACACCGTATTCTATCGCATTAATTAAACGTTCCGCAAAAACGTATCCCGAATCCGCCAACTGGTTTTTGAGTGCGTCATAAAAAATTTTATGTTGTTTGGTTCTCCACAAACCTTTGACGTTTTCAAACAAAAAGAAATCTGGCTGCTGCTGACAAATCAATTCAATGTAGGAAGCTGAAAGTTTGCCTTTATCTCCTTCCCCACCTCGGTTTTTGCCACCAATAGAAAAGTCAGGACAAGGCGGCCCCGCGATAAACCCCACTATATCGTGATGCTTGCGCGCATCCTGCATCAGTTCCCGCAGGCGAAAAGCTGGTTCTCCCCCTAGAAGTCGAGTTACATCTGCTTCCTCTCCTTCGCAATATCCGTATTCTGGTAGCGGCAAATTCAGGCACTGCCGAGAATAGCGGTATGCTTGCATGAAAGGTGGGAAAATTTCATTGACATACGCTACATTAAAGCCGATCGACTCAAAGCCCAAATCGAGGAAGCCTGAACCTGAAAAAAAAGAAAATATACAGGGGATTGGGCATTGGGGATTGGGCATGGGGAATGGGGAATTGGAAATTGGGAAACAGAAAAGATTAACTTAATGGAACTCATTTTATTCATGCGTATTCGCTTGACTCCAAATTAAACTTGTTAAATCCAAAATATAATCGATTGAGTTATCGACGTATTTCTCTGCAACTTTTCCACCAGTAATTAATATTTTTGATGGCTCTTTGTAATGCGCCTTGTGACAACAAATCAACTGAGGCTTATCTCCTGTAGTTGTCAGGTTTTCTATTTTGAACGTGTCGAGGTGAAGTCGATAAACTGGCGTTTCATTATAGTTTCTGTCCTTAAGATAGCCTAAATTGCCAATAATGTAGATATACTCTCCAACTAAGGTTGCAGAATGAAAATCAGTGGGAGGGAAAACCTCTTTGGGATAGCCTAAAATCTTAAACTTGCCATGTCCGTCGTAAACAACCACATCGTTATAGATACAAAAGTCTGGATCGTAGTGATCTTCGTGTTCGCCAGCAATTTCAATGATTCTTCCATCTGGCAATTCTGTAATTGTTCTCCCAAATCTTTGATAGCACCATACAGCAGGTCTATCGTAGTTATCCCCGCTAAACATTGAGATCGCATCCCAATGCCCACTACCACTCAGAATCATTGCCTTCCAAAAGTCCACTTCCATTACTTCTGGATTAGTTTTCCCAAATCGACGCTCTCTGCCAGACAAATATTGTTCTCGCGTTACTTCGAGATCGTAATTACCCACTCCAGTTAGATATTGCCTCATATCATCGCTGATATCGCTTAGATCTTCGCCCACATCAACAAGCATTCGGACAATTTGTAGATTACTTGCCAAGTTAATAGCCTTATTAGAGCAATTATTGATTCGACTAGGATTTGCTCCATTCTCTAAGAGAATACGCACGCAATCAGTCGCGCCGCATTCTGCCGCTAAAATTAAAGGAGTGTTATTAAAATCATCAGTAGCTTCGATATCAAATCCCTGCTCAATCAACCATTCTAAAACTTCGATTTGACCGTTTTCGATAGGATACATCAATGGAGTATTGCCACAGTGTCCGCGATCGCTGCGATCTGCTCCTGCTGACAGTAATAATTTGGCTGTTTCAAGCTTACCGACTTCCAAACTAAACAGCCAAGGAGTTCGACTCCAGCAGTCGCGCGCAGAAAGATCGGGATTTTGAGCGAGTAATACCTTTACATTTTCGAGATCGTCACAGACGATCGCTTGCATTAGTCCCGTCCATTGCAGGTCACTAGCATCCGCACCTGCCTCTAGCAATAATTTGACAGCATCAAAACTTTCCACTCTTGAGGCGAACCTCAGGGCGGACTCGCTGTAGATACTGACATTACTAAGTTCTGCACCTCTTTCGATCAGCAAACTTAAAATTGGTAATAACTCTCGATCTTTTGAGATAGCGCATCCATCTATGGCATCGATTAAAACATGATAGCCATTTGGTCTCTGATAGTTTATGTTGGCTCCAGCATCCAAAATCAGTCGAACTTTATCGAGACTCCCTGACTGCACGGCTAAGCTGAGTACATTATTTTCATGCTCTCCACAAATCACTTCAATATCAGCTCCATTGTCTAAAAGAAACTTAACCATATCGAGCCCTGCATTTGAGCTAGATATCGCACACATCAAGGGTGTCAGTGAGTAAAATTTATCTGTACTATCAATATCGACTCCACTAGCAATTTGCTGTGCTACACCTGCAATATCTCCTTGTTCGGCATAAATATGAATTTGCATTGCTTTGAGTTAAATTTACTAATCAAATATTCCTAACATTTGTACCGCCTTTTGGAATAGTTTTAAGTTTCCATTCCATTAGTTTCTCCAGCGAGTGGTGACTTCTCCATTATACACCCATCAGCTAATGCTGCTTTTGATTAGCATCGGTGCGGGTGTTGTGGTGTGGTTTCTGGTTTTTTCGATCGCCAATTTCAAGAGCGTGTTGGCTAAATTCCAGAGAGGAAGATAATCAGGAAAGCCCCAGGGATAGTTTTGGCAAGGTGCTTGATGTGGATTATAAGATAGATTTGCCCGCTCGGTCCCTGAACGCAACTATTGTTACCACCATTGACCGCCTCGAAAACGCCAGTAGGGAAATAAAATCCGCATTAGTGTTTGCGCTCCCAGATAAATCGCCAACCATACTAAACTGTAATGTAGGGCAAATGCTCCCAAATCAAACTCTGGCTTGGGTATTCCGGGCAAACCAACTATTTCTATCAAAAATAACACAAAAATTGCTTCCCAAATCCCGGCGAGCAATTGAAATGCGCCGGGCCAATCTCGATCCCAGCGGTACTGCTGGATGTAGATATATAAGGCATCCCAGCCGATGCCAAAAATCGCTACATACCCTAAAATCCAGAAAAAGATCGAGCCTGATTTACCAGCGATTAAACCTAGAAAAAATGGCAGTGTTACTAAAACGCCTACAGTTGCAAATAATAATATTCGAGTTTGCCATCGGCCAAATAAGGTGGGAGTCATTCGATTTTGGATTTTAGATTTTGGATTTTAGATTGAATGCGAAACGGTTTTGTTTCTAATCAATCTGGAGATTTATTGAAAATCCACTTCAACCACTGCACAAACGATCGCCAAACGCTCAATTTCCGCACACCAGCAACTCGGTTGGCGGCCAGACTTTCAACCGAACGCAAGGCGGCATATTGCAAGCCCAAAAAACTGTCTACCGGCGCGTAAGGCCCCCCCAAAGTAATCGCGCCTGCTGCGTATACCCGGCCTTCTGTGTTGCTACCAGAAGAATTCCGCAATTCTGGTACTTCAAAATCGTTGTTAACACTCAGCCGGCCCAAACCGTTGAGGGGAAGATTGTATTGAACTACCAAATCGTTTAACAGGGGACTGGTTTTTACCTTAGCGTCCAAACCCGTAGCATCAATAATAAAATCAGCTTCTAACTTAATTTGCCCCTTGAGTTCCTTCTCCTGAATGTACGTCACCGTGCGGTTTTGACTGTCGCGCTCGACTCGCTCGACTTCACCGAAGGTAATTTGATACCATCCTTGACTTAAACCTTCTTTGACAATCCGCCGCCAGTCGCTGCGCTGGGCTGTAGTAGTTCCACCCCAGTCGGTGAGCAACTGCGGCCGCAATTGGGGGGCGGCTTGTTCCAAAAGTACGCGGAGTTCCCCGCCCCAGCAAGCTTTTGGCCAGTTGAAAGGTTGAAATTCGTAGTGATTTTCGACTCTTCGCTGAGCGAGTTTAAATTTGTTACCTTGAGGTTTGGGCGATCGCATCAAATGCAATACTTGAATGTTGCGGTTCCGCTGTCGCGCTTCGTAAATTCGCTGCACCACCCGCGAAGCCACAATTCCCCGGCCTCTAATTAACACGCTGCCGCCGCTGGCCTCCAATTTTTCGTAAACGCCGTCGTGGCTTTCGTAAGCGTTGACAACCGACTCAAAATCCTGGGTTTTTTCGCGATAAGCTTGCAAGTCGGGCAGAAATTGAATGGCGGGATAGCCGGTGGCTAAGTGTACGTATTTGGCGATTAAAAAAGCGTGCTCGCGGTGATCCGCATCCGATCGAGAATAAGCGATCGCGTACCTGCCGTCATCTGTTTTGCGAATTCCCCGCACTCTACCGTAGCGAAACATCTGATTCCACCCAATTCGATCGGCTTCCCTGTCAATAGAATCAAACACATTACCCGCGCGAGGCGTATAAGTTTCGGCAAAAGTCGGTTCAGCAAACACCTGCCACATCAACTTCAACGACATCCCCAAACGCCCTTTGAGCAATTCCTGCCAAGCTTCCCGCAAAGCATAGGGAGGCCACCCCCAAATGTTGTCTGGACAAGAGTCAGAATTCGATCTTAGGCGTTCCCGCAGCGGAATTTGAGAATTCAGGCACAGACGCAGATAGCGGGCGTAAGGCTGCTTTTCCATGCCCAAAACCGCAATTCGCTCTGTTTTCACGCCGCAAATTCTCAGCAAATCCACCCAAATAAAGCTTCCCAAACCGCCGCCAACAGCAGCCCAATCAACTTCTGCCACAGGGAGTCTCCTAGATTCGAGCGATCGCATTGACACTTGAGAAGCTTGCAAAAATTCGATCGGCGGAAATTCTCCCCTACTACCTGTTTGAGGAAGCTGCAACATTACTGGCTGCCCCAACGCGGGATCTGGCCCATTGGTCTGCGGGTTAAAGAAAATGTGAAAATTGACCGACGGCATTTCAGGGGAATTCACAGCAAAAGAAATGCCGATCGCGTAGGGCCCAACTTGCAGCATATCCCCGTTTGCCAGCACGCAACGGGTTTGGCGAACGCCGTTGACAAAAGTACCGTTGCGGCTGCCCGTGTCAGTAAGTAAAATACTGTTGCCTTCGGTGCCAATCACTGCATGAAAGCGAGAAACTTGACTGCTGCTGAGGGCAATTCGAGAAACTCGTTTCCCGTTGATTGTGGCGGGCATAGCTTCAAAAATTCGTCCCAAAGCGATGGGTAAGTCGAGTATCGGGGATCGACAATCCCCCGTAGCTGTATCTGTCCAAGTCAGTCGCAGGCGCAAGGGTTGAGAATTCATGATTTTTTAAACATCAGCCGTCGGCTTTGAGCTTTCTGCAAAAAAAGATTTTTGAAGTTGAGAGTGTTTAGCGCATAGCCCGATTTTCCCTTTTTCAAACTCTCACGGAGAGATCATCACACTCGCCGCCGCCGCCAAAGAAGTACCGCACCACGGACACCCCGCATTCAACTGCGCGTAAGGCGAAATTCGGCTGCATTTGGGACACTGCAAACCGTATTTTGAAGGCCCCGTCGGCTGAAAGTTACCAGGTGCGGGAGGCCCAGACAGCAAAACTGTCTGGGGCGCGGCTACCTGCACCTCCGTCACATTCACCACCTCGATTTGCACTTGCCCTAAATGGATGTGACTTCCCGAGTTCAATTTTGCTTCGCCTCGGACGAGAATTTGTCCGTCTACCAGCGGCGGATTGCTTTCCCGCAAATTCCGCACTGCATACTCCTGCAATTCCTGATTAAAAAATATTTCAACGTGCAGCCCCGATACGCTGGGATGCGAAAATACTATATCGCACTTCGCCGGATCGCGCCCTAGTCTCACGGTTCCCGGACTTTTGCTCGGCTGTCCGTTTTCAATTGTCTGAGTTTGACGCACCCCAGCTTCTGTCCATGCTAAAGTTAGCTGGTTTGTCATGATTTTATAGTTAACTCAAAAATATAAAAAAATATTAGCTGATTTATTTTGAGGACGGACTTCCTCACCAAAAAACTTAATTAGAATTATTGACGCCGACTCGATCGAAGTTCTGAAAATATTATCTGCCGCTAAACAAAAAAGCCCTGAGTTCGGGGCTTTTAGTGTTCGTATTGGCTTTTTTTGAGAGACTGAATCGCGCTTGCCAGCTTTTCTTTCCCGCAAAATTATTGACCCCTGTGCAGCTTTGTTAAAAAATTGCCGTTAAAGATTTGCCAGCGATTGCTAAAAACTAATTGCTGTGGGGTTTTCAAATTTGCAAAGCTGGGGGGCGCTAGTTACAAATTTTGGAGGTTGGGCGATCGAACTACCTTGGTAACTTCGATCGCCCCACCTCCTCAAACGTTCACTGTCCTAGTGCTATCTCTCACGCTGCAACTGTGCAATCTTTCATTACAGGGCCAGCCTTGAGAGACTTAAGCTTCGCTCTTGCGGCTTTTCCGACCGCCTTCGCGACCAATTTGAGCCATGTGTTCGCGATTTCTGCTGACAGCTTCCCCACCTTTTTGACCAGCTTGTCTGGCTTCTTCAGGGGTGAATTCGTGTGCAGTTCCTTTCTCGTGTGCAGCTTTTCCGCCCTTGCTAGCAATTGCGCGCTGTTTTTCTGCATCCATAGAAGCGAATCCGCGTTTGCTTTTCTCAGCCATGACTGTCTCCTTGTTTGTTTCTGATTTTTTAGCTCGATCGCGCCTTCGCCTCCCACTGTCGTGGTTACTCCCAGTCAGTGGTGAGATATCCGACGGTAAATTATGAAACCTCATCAGACGAATCTAAGCTTTTGGTTGAACTCGCAGGATGACTCTTTCATAATTTACAAATGTGAACTAAAAATAGTTCACGCCCGGGCACTATAGTTAGAGCCGCCAATGTTTTAAGCTGGTTACTGTCTTTCAATCATTCTATAAACCTCCCCAACTTTTATACCTCTTTCTCAGGTATAGTCATTCTTTAGTTCGCTGGAAGGATGGAAGCGAAAGCTGATTGGCAGTAGACTCAGAGGATTTTTTGAATCGGGCGGCGCCACCTCAAAAATTAAAAGTCCAAAGACGGATGCTTTTTTGGTCTTTTTACTTTTTTTTTGATGCCTTCGGCCCTTGCCACTTATCCCGATGTTAGTTGGTCTGCCGATCGAGTTGTTTCTGGTAAGCGATATTTTGGGGCGCAGCGCAGGACGTACTCGATCGCACTTATCAAGTTTACCTTATGACCTATCGAAACATAAATCGGTTTTACCCCTGTTTGCGTCCTCAGCGC
This sequence comes from Microcoleus sp. MON1_C1, assembly GCF_036701945.1. Taxonomy (NCBI): domain Bacteria; kingdom Bacillati; phylum Cyanobacteriota; class Cyanophyceae; order Oscillatoriales; family Microcoleaceae; genus Microcoleus; species Microcoleus sp. MON1_C1. Next base: position 21,848 of record NZ_JAUBRO010000055.1, read on the forward strand.
TGCTCCTACCGTCGATCCCTCCAGCACCAAGGGTTCCCAACTGCCCCGGTCGAGTCCGACTTCTGAATGTTCTCCAATAAATCGATTTTTGGCAACGCCGATCGTGGCAATCCCTGTCAAAACCCCCAAATGGCAGGCAAGACCGAACCTGCGGGGGTGGGCTAGTCCTTGACCGTCGCACAATATCAAGTCTGGTCTCAAACTGATATTTTCCAAAGCTTCGAGAACTGCCGGCACTTCTCGAAAAGACAGGAAACCCGGAATATAAGGAAAAGTTGTAGGACTGCGAACCACAGCTTGCTGCTGCAACTGTAAGTCGGGAAAGCTCAGAACTGTTACAGCGGCCCGCGATACATCGTTTACACTGTCGTAGCCGACATCTACACCGGCGACGTAGCGAACTGTCTCCAGTTGATTGGCGGTAATTACCTCTGACCGAAGCTGTTCTTGAATGGCGATCGCCTCTTCAACTGTCTGCGGCCAAGGGTGTCGCTGCAACATTTTGATTTTTCTTCAACCGTTCTCATCTAAGCTTAACTTATTTTCGGCCATTTTTAAACTCAGATTTTTATCGTTTGTAGCTATAAATTCCTAGCTTGCCCAAGAAGTCTTTTTTTCTACTCAGGTGGGTTGAGCAAGGCGGGCCGATGCCAATTCTACAAATAGAGTCTGTAGGTCGGAGAGTAAAATTCTATCTTTCGCTTGTGCTTGAACCAACCCCCAAAGGTTTTAGTGGCAAGCACCTCCAATCTTCTACTCAAAATTTATAAAAAATACCTATTCGATCCTGATTTTCTAGCTTTCTAGAAAGCTTTCTCTTTCCGATCGCCATTTTATCCCTTGTCGCAGAGCGATCGAGCTATCTATTTACTTCTGCTTTATCTAAAAAAATCCTCTTTGTCAAGATGATTGAAACATTTATTCATCAATAATCTCACCCAGCTATAGCAATCCTCGCATCATTTGTGTATTTCTTACTCCCTCCCCTTACCAAGGGGAGGGTTGGGGTGGGGTAAAAATTTACGACTCCTGCAAGGATTGCTATACAAGTGCCATTGTTCATCCCCGCTCATCGAGCTAAGAGGTTCCCAGACCCTCGCAACTATATGACTTTTATGAAAAATAATCAATGAATTTATGAGTTGTTGCACCCTTAACATGAAGTTATAATCTTAGATAAGATCGAATAGAAAACTAACATCAAGTAACACAACATAGGTGAATCAACATATGAAAACCATGCAAAGTGTTCAGTACAACCTAGCTCTCTACATCGTCGGTGGCATCGTCTTCATCATCGCCGCCTTAATTTTAAGACCTTTTGCCCTCGTCGGCGCAGGGGAACGCGGCGTCATGATGCGCTTCGGCAAAGTTCAAGACGCGATCTTAGATGAAGGCATCCACCCGGTTTTACCGATCGTCACCTCTGTAAAAACTATCAGCGTGCGGGTACAAAAAACAGATTTAAAAGCAGATGCAGCATCCAAAGATTTGCAAAGCATTACTACAGATTTGGCAGTCAACTGGAATGTTGACCCTGCAAAAGTAAATCAAGTTTTCCAACAAGTGGGAGACGAAGAACAAATTGTTACCAGCATTCTGAGCCCCGCAATTTCTGAAGTTCTCAAAGCAGCAACTTCTAAAAAAACCGCAGAAGAAATTATTACTAAGCGCACGGAACTAAAAAACGAAATAGACAACAGCCTTAAAAAGCGCTTGGAACCTTACGGGGTCATTGTCAGAGATGTTTCGTTAATAAATTTTGGCTTTTCTCCAGAATTTAGCAAAGCCATCGAAGCCAAACAAATAGCAGAACAAGAAGCTAAACAGGCAGAATTTACAGTTAAAAAAGCAACCCAAGACGCTCAAGCCCAAATAAACCGCGCTAAAGGTCAAGCAGAAGCTCAACGCTTGCAGCGACAAACTTTAACAGCCGAAATTTTGCAGCAGCAAGCAATTGAAAAATGGGACGGCCAGTTTCCGACAGTAATGGGAGGAGGCGGAACTTTGCCATTAATTAATATTGCGCCGCCGAGTTCTCAAGCCGCAACTCCTGCTAAATAAGCTGCTGCAGATCGTGATTGCCAGGGCGTGGGGAGAGAGTCGGAGGGGGAGAGAGTCTGAGGGGGAGAAGAATTGAGGGGGAGAAGAATTGAGGGTTTTGCACTGCGGAAGTGAAGACGTGCTTTTTTAAATGCCCAACAGCAAGGGTAGAAAATACAACTAACCACTAAGGTGAAATCCCGCTTACTTAAATGCGGAGATACAATTTACGTTGCGCGAGTCGTGAAAAACGTTAGAGTAAGAAACAATTCGGAAATTGTAAAGGTTTGCTTGAAAGTTCGGCTGATGGGAGATCGGGAGAACCAGTCAATTTCTAATTTAGGTGGAGTGGGGGGTGTAGGCGATCGCCATACTGCGTCAGAAGCCCTGTGGCTGCGCGATCGAGCCTTGGCTGCTACTAGCAGCGGCATTGTGATTGCTGACGCCAAGGCACCCGACTGTCCGATAATTTATTGCAATCCGGCCTTTGAACGGATGACGGGTTACTGCGCCCGTGAAATCTTGGGGCGTAATTGCCGATTTTTGCAAGGCCCGGATACCGATCGAACTACTGTAGCTAAGATCCGCGACGCCTTGCGCCAAGGTCTAGAAATCCAGACACCAATCAAAAATTACCGCAAAGACGGCACTCCATTTTGGGCAAAATTATCGCTATCTCCCGTGCGAGACGACAACGCTAATTTGACTCACTTCGTAGGAGTTCAATCTGACTTGTCGGAACCACTCTGTGAAGTGCAGCAAGCATTGCAGCAAGCTAACGACCAACTGCAAACGATTTTGGAAGCAGTTCCGGGAACAGTATCTTGGATTAGCTCGGATTTGCGATATTTGGGGGTTAACCAGCACTTAGCCAAACTGCATGGTTTGCGGCCGTCGGCTTTTGTCGGTCAAGATATTGGTTTTCTGGGCGCTAGCTCGGATTTTAACTCTTTTGTCGTGGAGTTTTTTGCCGGCGACGCTACGGAAGCGGTTAAAGAACTCAACGTTAAGCTACAAACCGACGGGGGAGAGTCCGAGGGATACTATTTGATTGTGGCTCAAAAGTACGATCGCGGCAAAGCAGCTTGTCTGGTAGGGATTGACATTACCGAGCGCAAGCGGGCAGAAGAAGCTCTGGTGCTGACTCGCAAGGCGGTGGAAAGTTCGAGTGACGCGATCGGCATCAGCGATGCCAACGGCACTCACATTTATCAAAATCAAGCGTTTTCTCAGCTATTTGAATGGGACACCGCAGAGGAATGTAAACTAGCCGGAGGTATATCGGCAGTTTTTGCTGACTCTGCAGTCGCCCGGGAGGTACTCGACACGATCGCCCAGGGTTATTCTTGGTTTGGTGAAATTACCAAGCGCACTAAAAGCGGTAAAACTTTGCAAGTGTTGCTGCGGGCCGATGCTATTAAAGACCGCACGGGGAAAATTGTCGGTCTGATTTACATGAATACCGATATTACCGACCAAAAGCGCACCGAACAAGAGCTGCGGCAAAGCGAGAAGCGCTTTCGATCGTTGATTGAAAATGCTAGAGACATTATTGTGATTCTCGACGAGAAAGGCTTTTGCCGCTATGTATCTCCTTCCCTAGAGCGGATTTTGGGCTACCCGACGGCGGAAGTCTTGGGCCGATCTATATTTGACTTGATTCACCCTGACGAATTGCTGATAGTGGATCAAGTGTTCAAAGGTGTCATGCAAATGCCGAGAGTTAGCCAGGGAATGGCGGAATACCGAGTGCAGCACAAGGACGGTTCCTGGTGCGTGTTGGAAGCGGTGGCGACGAATTTGCTCAACGAACCTTCCGTGCGGGGAATTGTGGTCAACTGTCACGACGTGACTGAGCGCAAGATGGCTGAAGAACAATTGTTGCACGATGCTTTGCACGATGCGCTGACAGAGTTGCCGAACCGTGCTTTGTTGACTGACAGGTTGGGGCAAGCTTTTGCCCGCGCCCAACGGCATCCGAGCTATCAGTTTGCGGTGCTGTTTCTGGATTTGGACAGGTTTAAGGTGATTAATGACAGTCAGGGACACCGCACGGGCGATCGGCTGTTGGTGGCTGTGGCTCGCCGTCTCTTGACTTGTTTGCGGCCGGGCGATACGGTGGCTCGTCTGGGGGGAGATGAGTTTGTGATTTTGCTGGATGAAATTCACGGTGTTGATGAGGCGATCGCCCAAGCAAAGGAAATTCTCAAAACGATCGAACGACCGCTTTATTTGGAAGGTAATAAAGTTTTAATTACTGCTAGCATCGGCATTGCCTTAAGTACCGACAAATATCAGTGGCCGGGAGATATTTTGCGCGATGCTGATATTGCGATGTACCGGGCTAAAGCTCTCGGTAAAGCTCGCTACGAAGTTTTTACCAGTGCGATGCACACTCGGGCTGTGGCTTTGATGCACTTGGAACACGATTTGCGCGAGTCGGTTGAAGAACTAAATTTCAAATATCCCATAGTAAATTTCGCCTGTGGGACGGTGGCGGAAAACTCGCCGATGAGTGAAATCGATCGCAGATTGGATCGTCCTAAGTCGCAATTGACTACTTTAAAATTGGAATGTCCTTTTACTGTTTATTATCAGCCGATCGTTTGTTTAAAAAGCGGATCGGTTATCGGATTTGAGGCACTGGTGCGCTGGCTGCACCCGGAAAGGGGTTTAGTTTCCCCGATGGAATTTATTGCGATGGCGGAGGAAACAGGGTTAATTACGCCTTTGGGTTTGTGGGTTTTGAACGAAAGCTGTCGCCAAATTATTAAGTGGCAAAGTTTGAATTTATCTGTGGGAAATTCGCCGCTGACAGTCGCAGTAAATCTTTCCGGAAGGCAGTTTGCGGAACCCGAGTCGATCGAGCAAATTAAGCAAGTTTTGCTGGAAACAGGTGTTGACGCTCGCTGTTTGAAGTTGGAGATTACTGAGAGTGTGGTGATGGAGGATGGAGAAGCGGCGGCGGCGATGCTTTCGCATTTGAGAGACTTGGGTATCGGGCTGTGTATTGATGATTTCGGCACTGGTTATTCGTCTCTGAGTTATTTGCACAAGTTCCCGATTAATATTTTGAAGGTCGATCGCTCTTTTGTTACCCGCATCGGGGAAAGGGGCGAAAATTTGGAAATTGTGCGGGCGATCGTCATGCTAGCCCGCAGCTTGGGGATGGAGGTAGTAGCAGAAGGGGTCGAAACCGCCACCCAATTGGCTCAAATGCGGGCGATCGGCTGCGAGTACGGTCAGGGATACTTTTTCTCTAAACCTCTCGACAGTGAGGCAGCTACAGCCTTGTTGAGGCGATCGCCCAAATGGTAAACAGAACCAAATATTTAATTTGTGTTTGGAAAAATATTAAAACTATTGCGGGGTGTGCTTATTGGAGAGTCAATAAGGGCGATCGATCTTTTCGTAATCGATGTCTTGAGTGTTAAAATTACAATTGAGTATAATAGCAAACTGCTGAAAGATTGGCTGCGAGGTTGCGGGAATTGGGCATAGATCCTGATGCTGTGTAGGAAATTGGATCGAGTACGCGCGGCGAAGCTATCCCGTAGGGAATCGCCCTTGACCTATCTCAATCATCTAGCGGCAAGTCGCGCAGGAAATAAAAGCGATCGCGCCCTAAACTCTCGCCTTTAATTCGCCCTGCATAACCTGTCAGCGGAGAAGAAAGTTCTACTAACATTTCGTGCAACTCTTCGCGGGACAACTTCTTGGGTGGGTTAGACATTGAATACGCACCGCTAAGAGCATCCACACTTGCTTGTTCAGAACCAGAATTTTCGTGATACTTTTTCAGAATAAAAAGAACGTGCGATCGCACTTTAATTTCTTGCTCAACTTGCTCAATATATTTAGCAACTTCATCATCAGATTGTCCCGGTTTTAAGTATTCTTTCAGTTTAAATAAGTCCACCGAGTTAGGATAGGTGCTTTGAAGTTTAACCAGTTTTTCAAGCGTCTCAGGGTTCATAATTGCCATACCGTGTACTTTTGCTGCATCCATAAGTTGAGGAGTTGGAACGCCAGGACCAATAATCAACTTAGTTGCTTTGGCGAGGGTTTCTTTATCTTGGAGCCGTAGCGTTCCTAAATTCAGCAATTGAACTGCTGTATCGTTAGGGATTTTTTTACCGGCTTTGCACTCGCCCACTAAGGGGTAAGGTTTGGAGCATAATAAATCTAAGCCACCAGCACCACCTTTGTGAGCATAATCTATGGTAAATCCCAAAAACTCAAGGCTATCGCGCACTACAATTTCAAAGTCTGTTCCTGCTTGATAGTTGCTTTTGTTTGTATCTAGTTCTTTGGTGCGATTTCCCAAAGCTGCTATGGTATTTATCCAAGATAAATCCGGTTTGATTGGTTTTACAGGCTTATCGCTACTCCAACCTAGAAACATTTTGATTTCTGCTTCTAGTTGTTTGGCTTTCGGGTTGGTGGTGGATAAATGCACTAATGCACTTTGCAACTCTTCCAATTCTGGATGTTCAGGAGGCTCTAGTTTTTCCAGCTTTTGACGGCGTTTAGCAAAGATAGATTCGCTCAACACTGGTGTTGAATCAGTAACATTTAGAGACTTTGGCAAAGGTACAAAATTGCCGCTGGGATGCACAGACATTTCCAGCGGCTGAGGTAGCAAATAAACCCGCAGGTAAGCTACAAAAATAAACGGACGCTGCTGGAGAATTTGCTGTAATGCCTCTGTTTTCCAGACTGTTAACCGCGACAAAGCCTCTAAGGATTCAGGTTCATTCACCATTTGGCACAATTCGCACCTAGCCCAAGCTTTGATCGAAACTTTATCTAAAAGTACCAGGGGGAGTTCTAATTGCCCTGACTCTGAAAACAAGCTCATTTGCTTAGGTTTCATCAAGGGCATATTAGAATTATCGGCTGGATACAAAGCAAATGTACGCCCCGGATTTAGAAACATCCGAGGCATAGCTGCAATCATTCGTCCTTCGATTAAAGCTTCAATATCTGGATTTGGTAAAGCCAGAGCTGTTTGAAGCAAAATTAATTTGCTCATGGTTAACTAAATAGGTCACTTAGATCCCCATCATCTGTATCATCATTGGTGGGAGGGTTGAAAATGTCTTCTAAAAGTAGGCTTTCATCTTCATCATCAACCGCAGGCATTTCACCGGAGGGATCGCTCAAAATTTCCCGCAATAAAAGATTCTCAAAAGTGAGCTGCTTCTGATCTATGAAATCAAAAATCTGGTCTTCTGTTAAATTGTAATCTCGGCATTTTTGACAAACAGCACGGAGAGCCAGCAGCGGCTTTATTTGCTCTTCAATTAAATACACTACCTCACCGCCTTTTTCAACTGACACGAGTTCTTCTAGAAGCTTATAGGCTTTAGAATTTTTCTTGATTTTATCTATTTTTGATTGGGAACGGACTAAACAACCGCGTGTTAAATCAAATTTTTGATAATCAGTTAAGCGCTTCAATCCAGCAACTAACTCAGATTGAGAATATTGGATGACTGCAACCCCAATCTTGATAGCTCTACCATTTTCAGTGCCCATTATCTTGAACTTAATCCAATTTGCATTTGGTATTTTGGGTTTGATTTCTGCGGTAACATCATCAATTGTTACATTATCTACCGTCTGACCTTTCAACGTTTCAAAGCCAAAGTAAATAGCCTTAGCAATTGTGGAATCATTTTCGATATCCTCTCCCATATCTGCCTCAAGTTCCTTCTTTAAAGCAAACTCAAACCGCTCAATAGGCTCTTCTGGAAGTTCAGGCATTGGAGGCATGAAAACTAGAAAATTCTCGGCACACCATTTCAAAGCTTCCCGTACCGTGGGCTTACCTCTGCCATATTCTCTCAGTTGGCTTTCCTCAAATGGATAGAGCGGATGAGGGGGGTTTAAATTCCTGACTTGATAAAAATCTTGCAACCATAGTCCGACTACATCAACTAAAGAATCACCATTCAAGTATTTTAAATCGATTGGTTTTTTCTGCGTGTATGTTGAAAGTCGATCGGGTATACCGCCAGACATTACGTTAACTGTGTCTGTCCACGTATATGGCATCATTACTGTGATAATAACCAAACCTTGACCGAGTTCTGAGTGTTCGAGAGTATCGTACAAACGCTTAACTAGATCGGCAATTACCTGCGGTGTTGTCAACCCATCATCTCTACAATTTGTATTTACATCTATTTCATCAAAACAAATGATTACAGGACTGTAGTAACTCACCAAATTTAAAATTTGCTGGACATTATTCAGAGATTCTGCTTCTCTGTCCTGATTAGTCTTGCCGGAATTAGCCGGCAATCCTAGTTCCTCAGCTTTAGATTTATCTAACTCTTCACCAGATAACCATTTGATAGCAAAAGGTGTTTCCGCTTCTGATAACGTCCATAAAACAGCTCGAACAATATAAGGATCTGCCTTTAATTTTGTTTTGAGAACTTGCTTAGTCAGGGTGTTCATGAAATTCTTATTTTTAGCGGCCCAACTAGCACATACTCTGTCAAATCGATCTATCAGTTCTTGAGGAGAAAGATTCTGTGAAGCAGAATTGATAGCTTGGAAACCTTCGTTGGCCATTGCTGCCGCTATTTCCTGCCATTGCATGACACTTTGGCTGCCTGTATGGCTCAAACTGTTAGCTAAAGTTTGCTGAAATTGGTATTTTATCAAGTTTAAGTCGGTGTAATTATTAACACTGGCATAAACGAACAAAGCACCACCATTGATTTCTAGTCTGCGGCGGATGCGACTTAAAATGTGGCTTTTCCCCACTCCCTGGTTAGCAGTTAATACCAGTGAAGTCACCTTTTCTTGAGTGGATTGACTTGTCTGTACTTTTTCAACTGCCTGAAGAATGGCATCGGAAGCATGAGCATTTAGAGTGGGAATATCGGGAAACCCTTTTCCCCAAATATCTTGTTCTTTGACAATTCCAGCTTTGCTAAATGGATTGTGATTTTGGATTGCAGCATTGAGGGCTTCTATCGGAGAAACTTCTATATTGTTCATAGCGATCGCGTGTGAGGTTAACGAACTACAAAAAGATTGAGGGCAATTTTATGAATTCAAACGCTTGGCGTAGTAACGCAATGCACCACCAGGCATGGTGATTGAGTCTTCACGTTTATCTGGGGTGATGTCTTGCGTTTCTCCTGCCATTAGCTGAAAAATGTCATTAGCCTGCATTTCCAACAGCCACTCATTGAACTCCGATCGCCCTACCATTTCCCCGATCGCCCGTCGCATCCGATAAATCGGCACTAAATCGTCTAAGTTATAATCCCGGTTCAAGCTGTCATACACATCCAATGCCACAGCCTTAAAATCGTCATAGGATGCGATCGTCCCTACATCCGCTTTCCCCTTATCAACAGCAACACTCGCGGCACCATCCTGATGCCGAATCCACTTCAACAAAGAATTTCCCAGCCGAGTACCAATTTGAGAACCATCAAACTCAAACAAAGAATCCTTACTTTTCAAGCCTTCCGCTAAAACTTCTTTCCCCTTAGCGCTCAATTCCACCAGCGTCACCCGATTTACCAGCGAATACTCGATCGCCCCAGTCGCCTGCAACTCGCCGAGCACTTCCACATATCTCTGACTCGTCTCATTAGTCCGCACAATCCGCTTAGTCAAATCCCCCTTTTTCACCTTCATCCTGCCGCCGCCCAAATCCCACAAATTCAGCAGTACCCGAACTTTTGCCTTTGCATCCCACACCGCTTGCTCTTCCGGTGTCAAAGTGTTAGACACCGAAATTTCATCTTTCTCAGACATATTCAGACCTTTAAATACTTGTTCTTAGTATCAAATTTTATCATAAATCTTGCTGCCAAACCTCTCCACTTTTCCGTAAAATCCCGCGCGAGGCTGTACGCAACTTCGGCCAATTTCATTTCAAAATAATTGTGATTGACTAAAAGGAAATCGTTTGATAGAATACGTAATCTAACGAGCGATCGCACTTCAAATTCTCCACAGCAAATGCGATCGAACAATCTGAAGCACAGCCCGCTTTCCTCTAGCAAACTCAACAAATCTAGCGATCCCAACCTTAGTCAACCACCTGCAACCCAGCTTAAATGCGACTTTAGTTCAATGCCAGGTTCAGCCTTTAGAAAGACGAATTCAACCTAAACCTCTTGTTACATTGCAATGGCAATCAAAACATTGAACAACCTTTTACCCATGAAAAATATTCCCGACCAGATTTCTGACATCAAAGAAAAACTTCCCGATTTGACTCCCACCCCTCCTGGTTTAAAAGCTCAAGCATCTAGCCACGACCTCAAAGCCCGTTTAGATTGGGGCGAACCCGGACTCACAATCATCGACGCTCGTGATTTTGAAAGCTTCACCAAAAGCCACATTACCGGCGCCGTAATGATGCCAATGGACGAATTAGTCGCTAGAGCACAATCGAGTTTAGAACCCATCCGCGATATCTACATCTACGGCGAAAACGACCAACAAACCGCCGAAGCGGCCAATCTTCTCCGCGCAGCAGGCTTTCAAAAGGTAGCCGAACTAAAAGGCGGGATTCCTGCTTGGAAAGCCATTGACGGCCCCATGGACGGCTCTGGCGAACACGATACTCCCGGCCCCGACGCCTACAACGTTTTTTCTCGCTTGCAACACCACGCCGAAGCTCAGAAAACGAACAAATAACCTCAGATTGGCGGCAGGATTCGCCCACAGAATCTGACACTTAATAAACCCGGTATCGCAAAAGTTACCGGGTTTTTCAATCAGAACTTATACCCCAATACGCTTGGGTTAAAACTGTTTATTCCCCGGAGATCCCCCTAAATCCCCCTTAAGAAGGGGGACTTTGAGTAACTTCTTGTCCCCCCCTTATTAAGGGGGGCTAGGGGGGATCGGGCTTAACTGAACCATATTGACTTATACCAAATCCTGCCTCAATTTTCTTAGTCTCTTACAGAGTGACTTCCTTTGTATAGCCTCGCTTTCAACCGCCGACTCTTAAATTTCTGCCATCCAAATATGCCTTAACTTCCCCAAACATGAGGCGGTTTGCATCAAAAGTAATCCGTTTAACAGCTTCATCAAAAGAAAGCCAAGCAGAATTTTGAACTTCCTCCTCTTGCAAAACAACTTCCATCGAATTGACAAAACCTAAAAAATAAGTGACAGTTTTTTCAATCGGCTCCCCATCTTTCACAAAAGAATAGTGTTCCGTAAAACTCGGCTCATCCAGCATTTCAAAATCCGATATACCTGTTTCCTCCTCAAATTCCCGCCTTGCAGTTTCCGCAGGAGATTCCCCGGGGTTCGCGTGACCTTTCGGAAACGCCCAATGTCCCGCTTGATGTTGAATCAACAAAAACAAAGCATCAGCTTCTTTTCCAAAAATCGGCACAATCCCAAAACATTCATCTTTCATTTTTCTGATATTTCCTATTAACTATTATGTTTTTTTAGTCCGCGTAAGCGAACTAAATTTGGAGAGATGCAGTTTCATATCAAATCCGTTAGCATCGGAATAGTAAATTCGAGTTCACTGTTGACGGTTGACTGTTGACTGTTGACGCCGTGAACAGTCAACCGTCAACCGTCAACATCATTCCGGTGTAACCGGAAATGATATCAATCGCCGAGTCTCTGAAATTCCCACCCTAACCGAGTCTGCTGTTCGTAAACCCGCTTCAAAGTATTAACATCCCTGGCTGAAATAGGCGGAGGATTTCTCACCTGAGAAAAATAAAGCACATCAGTTTCCATCAAACTGTGACCCCAAATTCCCAAAGCGTGGCCCAACTCGTGCCGCGCCGTCGCCGGAATATACTTACCCACTTGATTCGGATTCAAATAAACCGAAAACCGATGAGATAACACAGTTTTATCCCCATCCCGACGGGCGTACAATTCATAGGTAGCCTCTCCAGAGCGCGATCGCAAAATCCCTTGACGCAAAGGCGGAGCCCGACGTAAAATCCTAATATCAGCCACCTCCGAACTATCCACCACTTCCAAAGGCAAATAAACCCCCCATTCCCGCACCACATCCAACACAGTCGCCACCCATTCTTCAGACTTATTAGCATCAACTGGACGATCAACATAAACCTGAATCGGAAACTTAGACCACAACAAATGACCGAAATTTGGTGGCTTAACCTGGTCAAAATAATCACCACTATTTGTGGAATCTTGCCAATTCGCTAGCGTTGGCGGCAAAGGGTGAACCTGTGGATTCGGCAAACTACTTGGGAGAGAAGAAAGAGTCGCCGCCGGAGTATTAACCTGAGTAAAAATTATGAAGCTAAAACAACATAAAGCCAATCCCAAACCAGACAGCAATCGAGGTTTTACTGTCACTTTCCACAACCGCATTTTTCTGACTGCACTTAAATTTCATTTTTAGGGCGGGCTAGAAGCCCACCCCACAATAATTTATTTATGTGGCACGGGCGTCTCGCCCGTGAGCTATCTGCGGTTAAAAATCCAAATCTTATAACTTAGGCGCCAACCAACCAGCACTCAAAATCACAGTCAAACCCATAAAAACAATAGACAGACCCCAAGTAATCCGGTTCAGACTCGTTTCTGCACTCTTGGCGCTGGTAAACAATTGAGCTTGTCCGCCAATCCCTCCAATACCATCGCCTTTAGGACTGTGCAGCAACACAAAAATCACAAGTCCTAAAGCAGACAAAGACCAGATAACTTGTAACACAGAAACAATATTCATAATCAGGAGTAATTGGTAATTAGTAATCGGTAATTTATTATCGTATCAAATTCGGTCGATCGCACACAATTTATGCAGAGACACTCCAAGAGCCCATTGGTGTCAACTTAACGTCCAACCCGCAGTCCGGCAGGGAATGAATTCCCTGCCTCAAAGCGAAAGTCCTCTTAAGAGGACTGAAAAGAAGAATTTTTGCTACTGCTGAATCCAAGTATGATTTTGCCTGATGGGGTAATTCTAAGTGCTTACCCTGTCAGCGCTGGGGCAACCACGGGGGGATTGCCCCTACAAATTTCCTACCCCAATTCAGCAACGCCGAATTTTTAAACTCATTAGTCCTCTTGAGAGGACTTTCGCTATTAGACAGGGAATTCATTCCCTGGCTGACTACCGGATGGGCGGGAGGACTGGGCGGATGACAGCTTAAGTTGACACCAATGCACGGCGCCTTTGTCCCTACTACAATCGGACCCGCACCGGAGTGCGATTGGCACGAACTTCAAACTCAGCCGATCGAATCATAGATCGTCCCGTCATCTCCGGGGGCTGAGGCAACCTCAACAGCTCCAGAATCGTGGGCGCAATATCCGCCAAACAACCATCCGTCCTGAGAGGAACATCCGTTCCGTGACCCGGAATCTTCCGACCTTCACCCTCTACCAGAATAAACGGCACTGGGTTAGTAGTGTGAGCCGTCCAGGGATTCCCGTCCTCGTCAAACATCTGTTCAGCATTTCCGTGGTCAGCAATAATAATTGCCGTTCCCCCAGCTTTACTAATGGCGCTCAACAGCCGCCCCAAACATTTATCCACAGTTTCGCACGCAATTATCGTCGCATCCATCATCCCCGTATGACCAACCATATCCGGGTTAGCGTAGTTAATCACCATAAACGAATAGATGCCTTTTTCCAAAGCCGTCACCACTCCATCCGTCACCAAGTCCGCCGACATCTGGGGCGCCTCATCGTAAGTCCCCACCATCGGGCTCTGCACCAACTCCCGGTGTTCCCCGATAAAAGGCTCTTCCAGACCCCCATTAAAAAAATAAGTCACATGAGCGTACTTTTCAGTTTCCGCCGTCCGCAACTGCTGCAAACCGTGCTTAGAAATCACCTCGCCCAGAATATTGTTCAAATTCTGCGGTTCAAAAGCCACCATTACCGATAGTTTCGGGTCGTACTGAGTAAAAGTCGCAAACGCCAGGGACTCAATTAACTTCCGTTCAAACCCCTTAAAATCCGGTGCCACAAAAGCCTGAGTCAATTCTCTCGCCCTGTCCGGGCGAAAATTAAAGAAAATTACCCCATCCCCGGATGCCACCGCCCCCGGAGAAATCCGAGTCGGAACAGCAAACTCGTCCGTCACTCCTTCAGCATAGGAGCCCTGCAACACATCCACAGCCGATCTACCGTCAGGAGCACCCTCAGTCGTCATCACCTCGTAAGCGCGCTGCACCCGATCCCAGCGCTTGTCCCTATCCATCGCGTAGTAGCGGCCGCTGATGGTCGCAATCCGACCGACCCCTACCTCTGCGATATAACTTTCAATCTTGCCTAGAGCTTCGACACCCTCTTTCGGAGTAGTATCACGACCGTCTGTAATCGCGTGAATGCAAACCTCAGAAATTCCCTGTGCTTTTGCTAATAGCAGCAAACCCTTAATATGACTGAGATGGGAATGAACGCCACCTTCAGAACAAAGACCAGTCAGGTGCAACTTGCCGCCCGTGGCGCGGACTTTCTGGCAAAGCTCAACCAGCGCCCGGTTGTTGAGCAAAGAACCATCTTCCACTGCATCCGAGATCCGCACCAACTCTTGAGGAACCACGCGGCCCGCGCCCAGATTCAAGTGACCAACCTCTGAGTTACCCATTTGCCCGTCTGGCAGCCCTACCGCCCGACCCGAGGTGTGAATCAGAGTTCTGGGATAAGCGGCCCAGAGACTGTCCATCACGGGTGTTTTTGCCGCGGCGATCGCATTTCCGTCTTTTTCTTCACGATAACCCCAGCCGTCTAGAATAATCAGCACTACAGGAGATACAGACGCTTGTGCCATGCGAATACCTTATTTACAATAATTAATTTCTCGATTTTCATGATTTCCGATTTTGCGGAACATCTTCCGCTCATCAGTTTACATATTTTCTAGGCTCCGGCTGAACACAGCCCACCAAAATTCCCTTAACCACAGCATTTTTGGAACTAATTTCGACCTGCTTTGGGAATGGTTTAATTGATTGCCTTGCCCTGTACTGTGAATGCACAGTCGGAGACTGTTACCGATCTCACCAACAGCGACCCTGCTTTTGCCGCCGCATTTTCACGAATTGTTCAACGGTAGGTTGCTATTGAAACACTAAGAAGAGTACCACAGATGGCGGACTTTTACTACTGCCTCAAGGAATAGATTAAATAGCTTTGACTGGGCTGGGAATAACTTTAAACGAGTTGAGCAAAAATCCGTTTCCGAATCGGCTCACTTTTAGCGGACATAAAATTCTACAACATCTTTTTTAATTTTGACATCGTAATTGCCAAAGAAATCGTGACCGAGCAGACCTATTGGCATTTGTTTGGCGATCGCCACTTCGACATTTTGGATCACAGCACCCCCAACCCGGATTGATCGCACCAGACCGATCGGGAACTCGACAACGCTACCGTCAGCGATCCCCGCTCTCACGGTACGCACCGGCCTGACTCCCAGTGCAGTAGCCATCCGCTGAGAAATCAAAGTGCCGCTCGCCCCGGTATCGAGAATCATCTCAAAAGTCTTGTTGCCGTTAAATACCACATCAATCACCGGCGTCCCGCCTGCGCGACGCTTGATTTTAGCTTGAAATACCTGTGGATTCCCCCGTGGCTTAGCCGGTTGAGTGGCTGGGGGTTTGGCACCAGGATTGGATGGGTTCCAAAACTGAGAGTACAATTTGCCAGTTGTGAATCCCGATCCCGTTATAGTGCGATTCCCTTCGGGATAGCTCCGCTTCACGAGCGGCTGGGAACTCACATCGGGCACCAATGTCATCACCTGGGTTTCTGGCTGATGTGAATCAGAATGCACCTCGCCCCCCACCGATCCCACACCCACCAAAACGGTCGCAAAAACAAAGCCCGATCGCCAAATTCGCTTGAGAATCACTTTTGCCATGATCTAAATACCTTGATTGATTCAATATTTCCCACAACGACCGCCATTGATATCCTAACTTGCTCCTGAAAACCCAGCGCCCGAAGAGCCCGATGAGATCATGAGGAAAACTTGGCAATTTTCAAGCGATCGCATAACATCGAACACAGATAAACTTATAAACGGCAACAGGCTGTAATTGCAGAGCCTTGTTGGAGATCTTGAAATTAAGCAGTTAGGGGCGATCGGCAATGCACAAACTTTTATATTTTGCGACTATAGGACTACTAGCTTTCTCGATCGGAGGATGCGGTGGCGACGAGGCCAGCAACACACCCAGCCCCAGCCCCAGCCCCAGTGCAGCCTCTCCGTCTCCGGCCGCCTCTGCCAGCCCCACCCCAGCAGCTCAGACTTTCCAGTCTCCAATAGTAGCCGCCCAGCCTCCCGGGTTAATTCGATCGACCAACCCAGAGGAACGAGCGAGACAGGCTCAAACAAATATCGGCGACAAAAAGGACAGGAATCCAACGCTTCCGCTTCAGCCGGTGGCCCAAGGCCCTGTGACAGCGAATCCCTCTCAGTTAGACCCCTTTGGGCCGCTGCCGCCGATCGCATTACAAATCCCTGCAGGAGCTAACGGAGCGGGTGGGATTAGCTCAGAACTCCCCAAACTGCCACAGCGACAAGTAGCCGTGCTACCCGAGCTTCCCGAGTTATTGGCTCCCCCCCCACTTAACAGGCCTAATCAGACGGTTACTATCCCCAGGCCACCCACAGCCGGTCGAGGGGGCACTCAGCAACTACGAAATCCACGATCGGGAGATTTACTTCCCGGAGGTGAGGGGGCGCAAATTGACTCGCGTCCCATAGTTCCAAGGGGAACTCCTCCTCAGTTAGGTGGCGGTGCCAGAAATGGTTCCTTACCCGGAGGCACGGGGGGACAAATTGGCTTGCCGCCCCAAGTTCCGGGGTTCGCTCCTCCTCGGTTAGGTGGCGGTGGCACAAATGGTTCCTTACCCGGAGGCACCGGGGGACAAATTGGCTTGCCGCCCCAAGTTCCGGGGCTCGCTCCTCCTCAGTTAGGTCGTACTCGTACATCCCCGCCGGGACTCGAACCCATTGCAGCTAGACCCATAGGAGTGCCGGATCTGCCGGAACTGCCAGTAGACAAGCGCCCGCCCCAATGGAGAGACCCCAATGCCAGGGCAAGAAGAGTTACTGGCACCCGTCCTCCTGCAACTGGGCCAATAGCAGTTAGACCCCAAGGTGCGCCGAATCCGCAGCCTCGCCAGCCTCGCCGTGCGGGTCCCCCGCGCCCGCCCCAGCCAATAGCAGCTAGGCCTATAGGAGTGCCGGATCTGCCGGAACTGCCAGTAGACAAGCGCCCGCCCCAGTGGGTTGACCCAAATCCCCCGCCTCCTCCCGTGATCCCAGTAGTTCCGGCACCGCCGCCACCGCCTTCTACTGACATCGCTACAGGCACTGAAGTCAGCGGGGTGGTAAAAGTCGGCAACGAGACGCAAGTGATTGTCAAAGTACCGAATGAACCAACCAGTCGATATGTCAAAGTCGGGCAGCGACTGTCTAACGGGCAAGTGTTGGTGAAGCGGGTCGATCTCAAGCAAGGAGCTGATCCGATCGTGATTCTGGAGGAAAACGGCGTTGAGGTAGCCAAAGGTGTTGGCGAAAAACCCGCAAATCGCCAATCACAACCAGCCAATGCAGTTATTAGCCGTCTCCCAAATCCGAATAGCTCAGCGCGACGCTGAAAATTGACAGTAAAGCAGGAAAAATGCTAAAGGCAAAAACTCTAATTTTTGCCTTTTTGCATTTAGGGCAGATCTCGAACCTGAAGGTAAAATTAGTACAGGGATTAAAAAAGAGAGGACTTTTCATTGAGTATTAGCTTCTAGAAAATCCCTATTAGTAATTGAAGTTAAAGGAGATTGATCATGCTCGGTTCAATTCAAAAATTAGGGATGGCGATATTAGTTGCTTCTTGTATCGGCAGCGCCACTAATCTCTTGAATCCGCAGCCATCAATGGCTCAACCAAAACCAGAAGAAGGAAAACGCTCTCCCTTCTGCCAAGGCAACCCTCCTACGGGAAGAGTAAAATGCAATTACGAGGGAGGCGATAACTACGAGGGAAATTTCGTCAACGGCCTGCCCGATGGCAGCGGAGTCTACGTGTACGCTAATGGCGATCGCTACGAAGGAAATTTTCGGAAGGGAGTGCCAAATGGTAGAGGGACATTCATTTTTAAAGATGATGCCCGCTACACAGGCGTGTTCCAAGACGGCACAATGAGATCTGGGACGGTCGTTTTTGCCAACGGCGAGCGCTACGTCGGAGAGTTCGCAGTCGTCAGGAACGTTCAGACTGATGCCATTAGCAGCCAACCCTCAGGGCGGGGTCAATTTTTTTATACTAATGGCGATCGCTACGAAGGACAATTTTTTGCAGGTTCGCCCTTTGGCCCGGGGATATTGGTGCGGGTAGACGGCACTCGCTGTTCCGGGAGGTTTTTCAATCAAGAACTTGACGCTAGTGTCTCCTGCACTTTTCCCAACGGTACGCGCTATGAAGGAGAATTGCGAAAGGGAGTGCCTCACGGTGTCGGGACGATGATCGATGCTAGCGGTAGGCGCTTTCCGGGGGTATTTCGCAACGGCAAGCCCGGAGTTTCGTAAAGGATAAAGGATTGAGGTTTTAAGCCAACTTTTGACAACAAATGGGACAAAAGACAAAGGACAGAAGAAGATAATATCTAACAGCGCATAGGAGAAAGTTGATTGATGATTTCCCGTTCTTGGATCAGTGGAATTGCTTTATTAGTTGCATCAGTGTTGGGAATTGGTAGTTACGCGACTTATCCCTTGCCCTCAATGGCACAAGGAACAGAAGCTAAAACCGGTCGCTGCGTGCCAGCTATCGCTACAGGTAGAGTTAGGTGCGATTATGACAGCGGTGATAGCTACATCGGACAGTTCGTTAACGGTTTGCCCAGTGGCACTGGGGTATACGTATATTCCAACGGCGATCGCTATGAGGGGCAGTTCCGTCTGGGCAAACCAAATGGTCGAGGACAATTTATATTTAAGGACGACGCCCGCGTGGAGGGCATATTCCGAGATGGCAAAGTTAGTTCCGGGACAGCTATTTTTACTAATGGCGATCGCTATATAGGGTCGTTTTCTCTCGATCAAAAAGTAGGCGTGCCCACGGGACAAGGGCAATTCATTTTTGCTAATGGCGATCGCTTTGTGGGTCAATTTTTAGGGGGCAAGCCTTTAGGTACGGGAGCGTTCACCCGCGCTGACGGCAGTCGGTGTTCGGGACAGTTCTATACTCAAGAACTTGATGGTAGGGGTAACTGTTCGTTCTCCAACGGTATCCGCTATGAGGGAGAGTTACGCAAGGGATTGCCTCACGGCAAGGGTACAATTATCGATACCAGAGGTCGGCGACTTCCGGGAGTATTCCGTGAGGGCCAGCGACTAGAGCAATAAATTGGGAATAAGTGCTATCTGTTAGTAAGGGCAGGTTGAAGGCTAATAATTTTTGCACACAACCTGCCATTGCTAAATTTTAAACTCACAACTATTGATAATTTATGATCGGCTTTTTCTCAACCGAATTGCTAATGTTAAATATCCACTTAATGGAGTTAATGGAGGCGTTTTAATATGACAACTACTGCTTCTGCTTCCGGCCGCACTGGCCAGTTTCCCTTCGACTTTGCCCCGCAGCGGACTCAAGATGCTGATTTGTTGCGACAACTCAATTTTGTGCCCGGCTTGAAGGAAATATTGGCTTTGCGACAAGTTCATGCTTTGGAACACGCTACGGTTTGGGTACTTGGCCAATCGATTGGTGCGACGACAGCAAGAACCGATAATGAGTTATTGGGCGGGATGTCCACAGACCAAGGGTTTTATCTTTATGGCCACGTTAACATTGTACAGTTGCATCAGGCAGTACGCGAGGCTTTGCAGCGGATTGCCAGCGGAGAGTGGGATTTAGCTGTACATCCCCGCTGTGGCACGAATTTGTCGGTGGCAATGCTGCTAACGGCTGGACTTGCTGTTGGCATCAATTTAGCCCTGCCTCGGGGGCCCATTCTGCAACTTTTAGGTTTGGGTGCAGCGGCGGCTGCTGCGGCTCAGTTAGCTCCTGATGTGGGAGCTCTGGCTCAGCGTTACGTCACAACTGCTATTCCGTTTAATTTGAGTGTTGTTGATATTACTGTAAGTCACGACTTCTGGGGACGCGAAGCTCATTTTGTTCGGGTGCGTTGGGTTGAATAGCTGCTGCGGGAGGAGAAGAGTAGGAGAGGGGGAAAGTTGACAAAATCTTTTTTCTTCCCTCAACTTCGAGCCGTTAAATTCCCTACACGGCTTTGTCGCCGAACTTGCTTCTTCCTTCTTCATCATTTTGAGAGAATCGGTACTATTCAAAAGTTAATGGGGGCGACTTATCAACTTGCTTTTATTCGATAACTGGATACTACATACTAATATCTATATTTTCCATATTTTTATAACTTCATATTATATAGCAATCCTATATGAATTGTGAAAAGGCATCAAATCTTTTCAAGTTAGGAAAATTGAAAAGATTATATTTAGC